>JBEVIU010000069.1:0-15298 GCA_040510575.1 Acidimicrobiia bacterium
CCGTACGAAGCAGTCAAGACCTACCGGTGCCCGGGCTGCGATCACGAGATCCCGCCCGGCCTCGGTCACGAAGTGGTGGTGCCGCTCGATGCACCCGCCGACCGTCGCCACTGGCACAGCAGTTGCTGGCAGCGCAGCTTGCGCCACCAGCGCTGACGCCCTGCTCAGAAAGCGTCAGTGATGACCTCGATCGACGGCAACATGGCCCTCGGCGCGGTGATCGACGCAACGTCGAAGCGAAGCTGGGCGGCTCTCGCATCGCCGTGCTCCGACAGCCATCGCGCCGCCAGGCCTCGGATCCGGCGCTGCTTCGTGACGGTGACCGCTTCGAACGGGGCGCCGAACCGCGCACCTCGACGCGTCTTCACCTCGCAGAACACGACGAGGCCGGGACGAGCCACCACGAGGTCGAGCTCGCCGTCGCGGCAGCGCCAGTTGCGATCGACGATCGTGAACCCGGCCTCGGTGTACCAGCGGGCCGCGAGCTCCTCGCCTGCGTCACCGAGCGCTCGCCTCGCGTTTCCCATGTGGGCGTTCCGCATGTGGGCGTTCCCCATGCGGATGGAGACGACGGAACGTCCGGGTGTCACGCGTCCTTGGCGACCTCTTCGATGTTCACGTCCTTGAACGTGACCACGCGCACCGTCTGCACGAAGCGCGCCGGGCGGTACATGTCCCACACCCAGGCGTCGGAGAGCTCGAGCTCGAAGTAGACCTGCCCCTGCTCGTTGCGGGCGTCGAGCTTCACCGTGTTGGTGAGATAGAAGCGGCGTTCCGTCTCCACGACGTACGCGAACATCGGGAGGACGTCGCGGTACTCCTTGTAGAGCTGGAGCTCGATCTCCGTCTCGTACCGCTCGAGATCTTCAGCGCTCACATGGTCTCCTTCCGCGTGGGTCAGCATACGACCGCTGCGCGGCGGATTCGGCGGATCGCGAGTGGATGCCGAATCGCACGTGGAGACAGATCAGTCGCGCTTCTCCTTGACCTTCGCGGCCTTCCCGACCCGGTCGCGCAGGTAGTAGAGCTTCGCCCGACGCACGTCGCCGCGGGTCACCCGCTCGATCGTGGCGATGATCGGCGAGTGCACCGGGAAGGTGCGCTCGACGCCGACGCCGAAGCTCACCTTGCGCACGGTGAAGGTCTCACGGCTCCCGCTGCCCTTGCGCCGGATCACGACGCCCTGGAACACCTGCACACGCTGGCGATTGCCCTCGACCACCCGGACGTGCACCTTCAGGGTGTCGCCGGGGGCGAACTCGGGGATGTCGTCGCGCAGTTGTCCGCGGTCGACGAGGTCGGTGGCATTCATCGCAGGGTGCTCCGGAAGAGACGGTGGCCGACAGGCTGGGGCCGGCGGAGGAATGTCCAGACTAGGCGTCGGCGGCGTCGGGTGGGAACTCGCGGAGCACGGCATCGTCCTCGTCGTCGAGCGGCCGTCCGGCGAGCAGGTCGGGGCGGTGCTTCATCGTGCGCCGCAGGGCCGTCGCCCGGCGCCACCGTGCGATGCGGGCGTGGTCGCCCCCGCGGAGCACCTCGGGCACGGCGTGACCGCGGAACTCCGCCGGGCGGGTGTACTGCGGGTACTCGACCAACCCGGCCGAGAACGACTCCTCGGTCCCCGAGCCGTCGTTGCCCATCACGCCGGGGACGAGCCGAGTGACCGCGTCCACCACCACGAGCGCCGCGGCCTCACCGCCGGCGAGCACGTAATCGCCGACGGACAGCTCACCGTCGCACAGGTGATCGGCAACCCGCTGGTCGACTCCCTCGTACCGACCACAGATCAGCGAGAAGCCGTCGAGGTCCGCCAACTCACGCGCCACGGACTGGTCGAAGCGCCGACCCCCGGCCGAGAGGAGCAGGACCGGGCGCAGCGCGTCGGTCGCCTCGAACGAGGCGAACAGGGGGCCGGGCATCATCACCATGCCGGCCCCTCCCCCGTACGGCGTGTCGTCGACAGTGCGGTGGCGATCGTCGGCATGGTCACGCGGATCGTGCACGCGGAGGTCGACGATCCCGGCCTCGCGCGCGCGGCCGAGGAGCGATGACTCGAACGGACCCTCGAAGTAGCCGGGGAAGATCGAGAAGAGGTCGATGCGCATCAGAGATCGAGGAGCCCTTCGGGCAGATCGACGACCACTTCGTCGTTGCGCCGCTCGATCACGAACGTGATCGGCACGAGCGCGTCGGTGTCGAGCACGAGCTGATCGTGGGCCGGGTTGGCTTCCACCGCGACGATGGTGCCGAGGCGCTCGCCGCCCACGTCGACCACGACGCTCCCGACGAGCTCGTGGATCCAGTACTCGTCGTCGTCGAGCACCGCAGCCGTGAGCGGGTCGGCCGTGAGCACCGCACCGAGCAGCGCCTCCGCAGCAGTGCGATCGTTCACGCCCTCGAACCGGAGCAGCCATCGCCCTTGATGTGGACGTGCCGCAGTGATGGTCAGTGAGCGGGGACCCACCCGTAGCACCGCGCCCGGCGCGTGGCGCTCGGGACGGTTGCTCGTGAAGGTGACCGCCACCTCACCCTGGATGCCGTGCGCGCGGCCGATGCGGCCGACTTCGAGCTCGCCCGAATCGGGCGGCACGTTCACTCCACGACGTCGACGTTGGCTTTCACACCATCAGCTGATCCCGCCGCGCGCACGAGTTGGCGCACGGCTTGGATCACGCGGCCCCGTCGACCGATGAGGCGACCCATGTCGTCGGGGTTGGCGTGCACGAACAGCTCGACCTCGCCGCGGCGCTCCTCGACCTCGATCTCGATCGCATCGGGGTCGTCGGCCAGGTGGCGGGTGACGTGCTCGGCCACGGCCAACGCTCGCGCACCCACGATCCGGTTGGCGTCGTCGTCGTCCTCGTAGTCGTCGTCGCGATCGTCCGCGACATTGACGTTGACGTCGTCGACGTCGTCGTCGAACTCGTCGGTCATTCCGCTGACTCCTCGGCTTCGGGCGCGTCGGCCGCAGGTTCGTCGACAACGGGCTCGTCGACAGCCGGCGCTTCCGCCTCCGCTGCGGGCGCGGCCTCGGCCTTGGCCTCGACTGGCTTGGCCTCGACGGGTGTCGGCGCAGGCTTCTCGGCCTTGACGCCCGGTGCGACCTTGCCGGTCATGTACCCGCGACGCGAGAGCTTGGTGACGGCGGGGCGCTTGCGCTCCGACTCGTACTGCTCCCACACCCCGGTCTGGGTGAGCAGCTTCTGCACCTGCTCGGTGGGCTGTGCACCCTTCCGCAGCCACGCGAGGGCGGAATCGGCATCGATCTCGATGCGCGACGGCTCCTGACGCGGCTGGTACTGGCCGATGATCTCGATGAACCGACCGTCGCGCGGCGAGCGACCATCGGCGACCACCACGCGGTAGGTCGGTTGCTTCTTCTTGCCCACCCGCATGAGGCGGATCTTCACGGCCACGGTCAGGGGTTCCTCTCGTCGTACGTGCGGCGCATCAGGCTAGTCGGGTTATTGGAGTTGGCTCAGGTCGAGGTCGCCGAGCTCCTTGGGCAGGCGGGGCATCTTGCCCTTCCCCATGCCCTTCATCATCTGCTGCACCATCTTGAACTGCTTCAGGAGGCCGTTGACGTCGGCGGTGGTCACGCCGCTGCCCTGCGCGATCCGCATCCGGCGTGAGCCGTTGATCAGCGAGGGGTCGCGCCGTTCGGCCGGGGTCATCGAGCAGATGATCGCCTCGACCCGGGCGATCTCGCCCTCGTCGACCTCGGCGTCCTTGAGCTCCTTCGGCACGCCGGGCAACATCCCCAGCACGTTCTGGAGCGGCCCCATCTTCTTGACCTGGCGCATCTGCTGGAGGAAGTCCTCGAGCGTGAGCTGGCCCTTGCGGAGCTTGTCGCCCGCCTTGGCCATCTCCTCCTCGTCGAAGGTCGCCTCCGCCTTCTCGATCAGCGTGAGGACGTCGCCCATCCCGAGGATGCGGCTGGCCATGCGGTCGGGATGGAACGCCTCGAACTCGTCGAGCTTCTCGCCGGTCCCCGCGAACAGGATCGGCTTGCCGACGACCTCTTTCACCGACAGCGCGGCGCCACCACGGGCGTCGCCGTCGATCTTGGTGAGCACCACGCCGGTGAGCCCGACCGTCTCGTTGAACTCGCTGGCGACGTTGACCGCTTCCTGACCGGTCATGGCATCGACGACGAGGAGCGTGTCGTGCGGGTGGACCGCGTCGCGCACCGCGCGCAGCTCGTCCATGAGGTCGGCGTCGATCTGCAGACGACCGGCGGTGTCGACGATCACGATGTCGCGCCCGAGTCGTGCCGCTTCCTCGAGCGCACCGGTGGCGACCTGCACCGGGTCGGTCGCTTCCGAATACACCGGAACGCCGATGCGCTGGCCCAGCACGCGCAGCTGCTCGACGGCCGCGGGCCGTTGGAGGTCGGCCCCCACGAGCAGCGGACGGCGACCCTGGCTCTTCAACAGCTTGGCCAACTTGGCCGAGGCGGTCGTCTTCCCCGATCCCTGGAGGCCCGCCATCATGATCACGGTCGGCGGCTTCGACGACATGGTGAGCTTGCCGGTGGTGCCGCCGAGCGTCGTGATCAGCTCGTCGTTGACGATCTTGATGACCTGTTGCGCGGGGCTCAGGCTCTTCGCCACCTCGGCGCCCGACGCGCGCTCCTTCACCCGCGCGATGAAGTCGCGGGCGACGCGCACGTTGACGTCGGCTTCGAGGAGGGCGACGCGCAGCTCGCGCGCGACCTCGTCGATGTCCTTGTCGGTGAGCTTGCCCCGGCTCCGGAGCTTCTTGAAGACGCCGTCGAGGCGATCGGAGAGCGCGTCGAACATCGCCGCCAACCTAGGAGATCTACGCCAGGCCCATGAGAACTACGCCAAGAGGGCGTCGACGAAATTCGCCGGATCGAACTCGACGAGGTCGGCGGCCGTCTCACCGAGGCCGACCAGCTTCACCGGGATGCCGAGCTCCGCCTCGATCGCGAGCACGATCCCGCCCTTGGCGGTGCCGTCGAGCTTGGTGAGCACCACGCCGGTCACGTCGACGGCCTCGGTGAACTGCCGCGCCTGGGTGAGCCCGTTCTGCCCCGTGCTCGCGTCGAGCACGAGGAGCATCTCCTTGAGCGCACCCGGCGTGCGGTCGACGATGCGCCGCAGCTTCTCCAGCTCGTTCATGAGGTTGACCTTGGTGTGGAGCCGGCCCGCGGTGTCGACCAGCACGAGGTCGGCGTTGCGGCTCTCGGCCGAGCTCATCGCGTCGAACACCACCGAGCCCGGGTCGGCACCCTCCTGGCCCTTCACGATGCCGGCGCCGACCTTCTCCGCCCAGTGCGTGAGCTGTTCGGCGGCGGCGGCGCGGAACGTGTCGGCCGCCGCGAGGACGACGGCGTGACCGTCGTTCACCTCACGCTGCGCGACCTTCGCGATCGTGGTGGTCTTCCCGACACCGTTGACGCCGACGAACATCCAGACGTTGCGCTCGTCGGGTGCGAGCACCAGCGTGCGGTCGCCGGTGGCCACGAGCTGGGCGACGAGCTCGTCGCGCAACGCGGTGATGAGAGCCTCGGAATCGACGATGCGCTCGTCGCGTGCGCGCTCGCGGAGTCGGTCGAGGAGTCGCTCGGTGGTGGGCAGTCCGACGTCGGCGAGGAGCAGGGTCTCCTCGAGCTCCTCCCACGTCGCGTCGTCGACGGTGCCCCGGCCGCGTATCGCGGCAAGTGACCGCAGGAAGGCGCCGCGTGTGCGACCGAGGCGATCACGCAGGTTGGGCGCCGCCTCGATTACCGGCTCGACCTCGGGCTCGACCTCGGGCTCGACTTCGGTGTCGACCTCGTCGACAACTGCCTGCGCCGGCAGCGACGGCGCAGCCGTCGGAGGAGGCGGCGCGATGACCTCACCGGGAGTTGCGCTGCGCTGCGATCGGCGGCTGAGCACGATCCCGGTGGTCGCGAGGACCGCGCCGAGCACGAAGATGAGGATGAGGACGAGGACGGGGTCCATGAGCGAGATCCTGGATTCCGGGAAGCGTGCCGGACGGGCCGGACGGGAGCGCGATCCTACGTGGGCGGTGCCGCGATCCCCGCGTCGTCGAGCGCGGCCTTGATGCGGGCCCGCAACTCGCGTGCCACCCGCCCCTGCTCCTGAGGTCGCGTGCGCGCCACCACCCGCAGCACCACCCGTTCCGGCCCGAGGGACTCAACACCCAACACTTCGGGCGCGTCGAGCAGCACGTCGCCGAGCTCAGTGTCGAGCGTCGAGTCGACCGCGACCGCCCGGATCACCTCGGTCGCGCGCACGAGATCGGCGTCATACGCGATCGCGACGTCGACGATTGCGCGCGACCACTGCTGCGACTTGTTCCCCACCCGGTGGACCTCACCGTTCGGGACGTGCCACACGACGCCGTCGAGGTCGCGCAGGCGAGTGGTGCGAAGGCTCACACCTTCGACCGTGCCGGTGGCGAGGCCGAGGTCGATCACGTCGCCCACGCCGTACTGGTCTTCGATCAACATGAACAGCCCGGTGAGGAAGTCGCGCACCAACGTCTGCGCACCGAAGCCGAGCGCGATACCGACGATCCCGGCGCCCGCGAGCAACGGCGCCAGGTTCACACCCAGCTCGCTCAGCACCGTGAGCACCGCGACCGACCAGATGAGGATCGCCACGATGCTGCGCAGCACCGCACCGATCGTCTCGGCGCGTTGCGCGCGCCGAGCCTGCGGGACCGGGCCGGTGTCGACCAACGACACGCGTGCCGAGAGCCGATCGCCGAGCTTGTCGACCGAACCGCTCGTGCGGCGCACGAATCGGGTGACGAGCCGACGCGACACGCGCACCAGGATCCACGCGACGAGCAGGATCACCGCGATGCGGATCGGCTTCGCCAGCGCATCGGCGACGTCGGCCGCCGTGCTGCTCCCCGTGATCCGGTAGACGGTGCTGCACGACCACGACTGCTCGCTCTTCGTACCGCAGGCCTCGACCAGTCCGGGGTCGTTCGCCCCGGAGGCGACGACGAGTGCGAGGAGCGGGTCGATCACACGCCGATCTCGTCGCGCACCCGTTGGCTCACGACACGGCTGGAGCCACCGGGAGGCATCGAGACACCGTAGAGGCAGTCAGCGGCTTCCATCGTGCGCTTCTGGTGCGACACGATGAGGAGCTGCGCCTCGTTGCGGAACTCGTGTACGAGGTCGAGGAAGCGATGGAGGTTCACGTCGTCGAGCGCGGCTTCCACCTCGTCCATCAGGTAGAAGGGCGACGGGCGTGCCCGGAACACCGCGAAGAGGAACGCCAGCGCGGTGAGCGATCGCTCGCCGCCCGACAGCAACGACAGCCGGCGCACGTTCTTGCCCGACGGCCGGGCCTCCATCTCGATGCCCGTGTTGAGCATGTCGCCGGGATCGGTGAGCGAGAGCTTCCCGCCGCCACCTGGGAACAGCGTGGCGAACAACGCGGTGAAGTGCTCCGCGACATCGGCGAAGGCCTGCTCGAACACCGACACGATCTCCTGGTCGACGGCCCGGATCACACGCATCAGCTCGCGCCGACTCGCCTTCACGTCTTCGAGCTGCTCCTGGAGGAAGGCGTGCCGCTCCTGCAGGGCGTCGTGCTCCTCCAGGGCCAAGGGGTTGATCGGTCCCATCAGGCGCAGGTCGCGCTCGAGGTCGCGCGCGCGCCCTGCGAGGGTGGTGCCGGCGGGCACCTCTGGCGCGGGTGCGTCGAGCGCAGCGGCCGGCTCGACGTCGTAGTCGGTGCGGAGCCGCTCGACCGCGGTCTCGAGCCGGAGCCGACTCTCCGCGCTCTCGATCTCGGCGCGTTGTGTTCGCTCGCGCACCTCGAGCAACGCGCGTTCCAGCTGTCCGCGCTCGGCGCGCAATCCTTCGAGTTGGTGCGCCGACGCCCGCGCCGATTCCGACTGACGGCGGCGCCGGTCCGACAGGCGCGCGTGCAGGACGGCAGCACGCGTGCCGTACTCGTCGAGGCGCGCCGCGACGTCGCGGTACGCGGTGGCGCGCGAGTGCAAGGCGTGCCGCTGCGCTTCGGCGCGCGCTTGCGCGTCGCCGTCGCGCGCGGCGAGACGGGTCTCGACCGCGGCCAACCGCTCGTGCAACATCGTGCGCCGGTGCTCGGCCTCCACGTGGCGGGCCGCGGCCGACCGGGCGACATCGAGGTCGGCGCGTGCGGTCTGCACGGCTTCCTCCGCGATCACCCGTGCAGCATCCGCGTCGGACGCGCGCGACATCGCCTCTTCGAACGCGGCCTGCGTGACCGCTTCGTCGCCTGCACCGCCGATCCGCCAGGGAGCACCGCCGCCGAGGCGGTCGCCCTCGCGGGTGACCACGACGAGGTCGGGCTCGGCCAGCGCGAGCTCCATGGCCGTGCGCCATCCGGCGTCGACCAGCACGATGCCGGCGAGCAATCGGCTCAGCGCGTGCTGCAGACCGGGGAGCTGAGCCCGGACGCAGTCGGCCAGCGGGCGCGTGCCCGGGGGCGAGAGGCGCGGCTGTCCGGGCGGCGTGAGCGCGTCGACCACCAGGAGGAGGCCGGTTGCTTCGCCGTCGCGCAGGCGGGCCACGGCTTCGGCTGCCGCGTCGCCTCCTTGCACGACCACGGCGCGCATTGCCTCACCCAACGCGGCGGCCACCGCGGCCTCGGCGCCGGCTTCGACTTCGAGGAGGTCGACGAGCGGGCCGGCAACACCGTCGATGTCGGCAACGTGCATCGCGCCGGCCGCAGCGCGGGCCGCGCCGAGCCCGAGGTCGAGCGCATCGGCGCGTGCACGCCAGCGTGCCGCGTCGGCTTCCGCCGCACGCCAACCGGCGTCGGCCTCGCGCAGGGCGGTCTCGTGACGGGCGACGACCTCCGGGCCGGGGGCGCCGCCGTCAGCGAGCATCCCCTCGACCTCGCCGAGCTCGGCCCGCAGGGAGTCGGCTTCGGCCACGAGGGTCTCGACCACGCCCTCGTCGGCCGCGGCCGCGAGCTCCCGATCGATGCCGCGCAGCTTCTCGGCGACGAGCGCCTGGAGCCCGCGTGCGCGCTCGCGCAGGGCTTCGACGCGCACCAACCAGTCGGCCGAGGAGTCTTCGCTCATCGCCCCGAGCGCGTGCTCGGCGTCGAGCACCGCGAGGTCGAGCACGCGCAGCCGCTCGCGGTGTTCGGCGTCGAGCCGGGCTTGTTCGGCGCTCTGGTCGCGGAGCCGCTCGATGCGTGCCTGCAAACCGGCGATCTCGTGGCCCACGAGGTGGAGCCGGATCCCGCGCAGCTCGTCGACGACGCCGTCGTGACGACGCGCCGCGTCGGCCTGCTTCTGCAGTGGCGTGAGCTGGCGTCGCACCTCGCGGAGGAGGTCGTTGAGGCGGAGCAGGCTGCCCTCGGTGGCCTCGAGCCGGCGCTCCGAACGCTCGCGCCGCTTGCGGAATTTCAAGATGCCCGCAGCTTCTTCGATGATGGCGCGGCGGTCCTCCGGGCGCGAGTTGAGCACCGCGTCGAGTTGGCCCTGGCCGACGATCACGTGCTGCTGACGACCGATGCCGGTGTCGGAGAGCAGCTCCTGGATGTCGAGGAGACGGCACGGCGCGTCGTTGATGCGGTACTCGGAGTCACCGGCGCGGAACAACGTGCGCGTGATCGTGACCTCGGAGAATTCGATGGGCAACAGGCCCGACGTGTTGTCGATGGTGAGCGACACCTCGGCGCGCCCGAGCGCGGGTCGCTGCGGAGTGCCCGCGAACACGACGTCGTCCATCTTGGCGCCGCGCAGCGTGCGCGGGCCCTGGGCTCCGAGCACCCATGCGACCGCGTCGACGAGGTTGGACTTGCCGGAACCGTTCGGGCCCACCACCACCGTGACGCCCGGTTCGAAGTCGAGGACGGTCTTGTCGGCGAACGACTTGAAGCCTCGAAGAGTCAGCGCTTTGAGGAACACGCGGGCAGCGTAGCGAGGCGCGCGGGAAGGGCCGCGGCACTCAGCGAACGTGGAAGTTGGGCTCCCCGGTGGGCGGCTCCCGCTGCTCCTCCAGGCTGTCGACCCGGGCTCTGGACGGCCCCTCCGCGCACCACGCGACCAGCCGGTCGACGGCCGCAGGCGGGCCCTCGAACACGGCCTCGACACGACCGTCGGACCGGTTGCGCACCCACCCGCCCACGCCGAGGGCGACGGCCTGCTCGCGGCACGACTCGCGGAACCAGACGCCTTGTACCCGCCCGGCCACGACCACGCGGGCTCGGACCCGATCCGGTCCCCCGGTGCGATCCGGGGTGCGATCCCCCGGGCGATCGGGCGTCAGACCTGGCACGCCGAGCAGTAGTAGGTGGAGCGCCCAGACACGCGCTCGCGCACGATCACGTGGCGGCACCGGGGGCAGGCCTGCGCCTCGCGCGCGTACACGTTGTGATGGTGCTGGTAGCCGCCCGGCTTGCCGAACAGGTCGACGTACTGCTCATCGGCGAGCGAGGAGCCGCGGTGCTTCACCGCGTCCTGCAACGTCTCCATCATCGATCGGTAGAGGCGACGCACCTCCTGGCCGGTGAGCGCATCGCTCATGTGGTCCCAGCGCAGCCCGGCGCCCCAGAGGATCTCGTCGCTGTAGATGTTGCCGATCCCGGCCATGAACTTCTGGTCCATCAGCAGCGGCTTGAGCTTCGCGTGGCGCTGTGCGAGCAGGCTCCCGAAGACCTCCCACGACATCGCGGTCTCGAGTGGGTCGAGCCCGAGGTGCGCGAGCTCCGGCACCTCCTCGTCGACGTTGTCGAGCTCGGTGACGAACATCTCCCCGAACGTTCGCGGGTCGACGAACCGGAGCTGACCGCCCTGGGTGAACGTGATCACCACATGGGTGTGCTTGGCGGTGGCTTCGCGCGCCGTCTTCGTGCGCAGCAACTGGCCCGACATGCCGAGGTGGACCACGAGCACGTCGCCGTCGTCGAGGCGCAACAACAGGTACTTGCCCCGGCGCTCGACCCCGGTGATCTTCTTGCCAACGAGCCGCGCCGCGAACTGCTTGCGGTTGTGGTGGCGCCGCACGCTTCGCATCCCGTCGACGTCGACGGCCTTGATCTTCTTGCCCACGACCTCACGTTCGAGGTCGCGCCGAAGCACCTCGACCTCAGGTAGCTCAGGCATCCCCGCCCCCCGTCCCGGTCACCGCCGAGGCCGCGGGTTGCGGCTCCGCCCCTTCGTCTTGGAGCCGCTGCCAGGCCGCGCGGGCCGCAGCCTGTTCGGCCGCCTTCTTCGAGCGGCCCTCCCCCTCGCCGTAGACCGTGCCCCGAAGCTGCACCACGGCGAAGAACTGCCGTGAGTGGTCAGGGCCCTCGTGGCGCACCTGGTAGCGCGGCAGCGAGTCGCCGCGCTGCGCCGCGAGCTCCTGCAGGCGGGTCTTGAAGTCGCTGCCGCCCGGCCCCGCTGCCTGCACGCGGATCGGTTCCTCGAGCGCGTCGAGGATCACGCGTGTCGCGACCTCGAGGCCGCCGTCGAGGTACACCGCGGCCAGCACCGCCTCCATCGCGTCGGCGAGGATCGACGACTTCTCGCGTCCGCCCGACGCGTCCTCGCCCTTCCCGAGGCGAAGCGCGGCGCCGAGCTCGACGCGGCGGGCGAGCTCGGCAAGTGTCTCCGCGCTCACCACCGACGCGCGGAGCTTGGCCAGCTCGCCTTCGGGGAGCGCGGGGTACTCGTCGTACACGAACGCGGTGACCACGAACCCGAGCACGGAGTCGCCCAGGAATTCCAACCGCTCGTTCGACTCAGGGATCCCCTGTTCCGCGCAGTAGGAGCGATGCGTGAGCGCCTTGTCGAGCACCGAACGGTCGATGAACGTCCAGCCGAGGGCAGCTTCGAGCGCGCGGTCGAGGTCGTCACGGGGATACCCCGGCCGAGCGCCCATCGCTCGCTACCCGTCCTGCTCGAGGCGATGCACGACGTAGTCCACCGCGTCACGAACCGTGCGCAGGTCGCCGAGGTCGTCGTCGTCGATCGTGAACCCGACGGTGCGTTCGCCCAGCTCTTCCTCGAGCGCTTCCACCAGCTCGATCAGCGCCAGCGAGTCCGCATCGAGGTCGTCGGAGAAGTTGGCGTCGAGGGTGATCGTCTGCTCGTCGATCTCGAGGATCTCCGAGAGACGATCACGGATCATCTTGAACACCTCGTCGGGGCCGATCGGGCTGCGCTCGACATGGGTCTCAGCGGGCATTGCGCACTGCCTCCTTCGCGCGCTCGACGACGCGCTGCTCCACACACTCGACTGCTCGCGCCACCGAGCTGACGATGGCGGTCGCGTTCGACGAGCCGTGCGCGACCACGCACACCCCGTCGACGCCGAGCAGCACCGCGCCCCCGACGCGATCGGGGTCGACTTCGGTGGCTGCTTCCACCAGGTACGGCATCACCTCGGCCGCGGCTTCTTTGATCTCGGGCGCTTCGAGGGCCGCGAACACGAGCGACGCGGTTCCCCGGATCGCGCCTTCGATCGTCTTCAGCGCGACGTTGCCGGTGAAACCGTCGGTGACGATCACGTCGACGCCGGGGCGCATGAAGTCGCGGCCCTCCACGTTGCCCACGAAGCCCGGGATCGACGACAAGCGCTCGAACACCTGCTTGCGCAGCTCGTCGCCTTTGCCCGGCTCCTCACCGTTGGAGAGCAGGCCGACGGTGGGCTCGTCGAGGTCGAGGCGCACCCGCGCATACTCACGGCCGAGGATCGCGAACTGGTGCAGCCACTCCGGTGTGCAGTCGACGGTCGCGCCACCGTCGACGAGGATCTGCGGGTGATGCCCGGGCACGGGGATCGGCACGCCGATCGCGGGTCGGGCGACGCCCCGGATCCGCCCGATGCGCAGGAGCGCGGCAGCCATGGTGGCGCCGGTGTTGCCGGCGCTCACGAGGGCGTCGGCGTCGCCGGCCTTCACGAGCTTGGCGCAACGGATGATCGAGCAGTCCTTCTTCGCCCGCACCGCGCTGGCGGGCTCGTCCATCTCGATCACCTCGGCCGCGTGCACGATCTCGATGCCGGAGGCGCCGTCGGGGATCAATGGCGCGAGCGCGTCGTGGAGGCCGACGACCAGGACGCGCACGCCGAGCTCGTCGGCCGCGCGCACCGCGCCGGCGACGATCTCGTCGGGCGCGTGATCGCCGCCCATGGCGTCGATCGCGATCGTCGCGGGACGGCTCATGTCATCGAGGTCTGCGGACAGGCCGCTAGTCGACTTCGATCACCTGTCGGCCGGCGTACCAGCCGCAGTTGCTGCACACGATGTGCGGTTGCTTCACGGCGCCACAGTTCGAACACGTCGAACGCGACGGTGCCGCGAGACGCCAGTTGGACGCGCGCCGTTGGCGGGTCTTGGCTCTCGGGGTCTTGCGCTTGGGGACAGCCATCGGTGTGCAGGGCTCCTCAGAGTTCGAGCTGGGACAGGACAGCCCAGCGGGGGTCGGCAAGGGTTGCGGGCAACGGATCGGTGTCGCCGTCGAGAGCGAGCAGCTCGACCTCCGCGACGCAGCCGGGATCGGCCGGATCACACGTCGGGGCGAGGGGGAGATCGAGCAGCAGGGCGTCGCGAGCCAGTTGCTCGAGATCGACGTGCTGGCCGTCCATGGGGTAGGTCTCGCCGTCGATCGGGTGCTGCTCGTAGAGCTCCGACACGGTGACGTCGAGGTCACCGCCCACGGGCCGCAGACAGGTGCCGCACTCGGCGTCGAAGTGCGCGCGGACGGTGCCGCGGGCGACGATGCCGTCGGGGACGCGCTCGAGCATGAGGTCGAGCTCGATCGGCTCCACGATCCGGGCGGCGCCCGCGCCGAGCCCCTCGACCCGTGCCGACACGCGTACGGGACGGCGCGCGGCAGGGTGAGTGAGCAGGTCGGCGACGTCGATGCGCAGTTCGTTCATCACGGGAACCGTGGAGAGGAAGGGGGCGAGAAGCCGGAGCCCAGGCCCGGTACTGATGGCTGCTGCGACCGGGTGGCACTCGACGGGTGTCGAGGTGGGCGGAGCCGCGCCAGGATAGCACCCTGACCACTCACCGGCGGGTTGGGCGCATTTCGCCGGTTTGGGCGGTTCGAAGAGCTGGGTCGAGCGAGAACCGGGGCTAGACGTCGTCCTGGTCGAAGACCGCGTCGTCGTAGTCGTCGTCGCCCTCGACCGGCTCGCCGACCTCGGTGAGGGGAGCGACCACCGCCTGCAGCTGCTCCCGGCCGCGCACCACCGCCTGCATGGTGCGGTCGAGCACGACCTCGAACGCCGCGAGCTTCTGGTCGATGTAGTCCTCGGCCTCGTGACGGATCCGACGGCTGTCGGCCTCCGCGTGGGCGACGACCTGCTGGGCCACCCGACGTGCCTCGCGGGCCACCTCGGTGCGCTCGACCATGCGCTCGGCCTGGACCCGTGCCTCTTCCACGATGTCCTCGGCGTCGCTGCGGGCCTGCGACAGGTATTCGTCGCGCTCCTTGATCAGCCACCGCGCGTGGCGCAACTCCTCTGGGAGGGCGTGGAGCGCCTCGTCGAGGAGGTCGACCGCCTCGTCGCGGTTGACGAGCACCGACGCCGACATCGGCATCGTGCGCGCGGAGTCGACGATCTCGCGCAGTTGGATCAGCAGAGTCTCGAGGTCGTACACCTGTCGGTCGTTCACGACTGGTCGACCTCCTCCGGGGAGGCGGAACCGAAGCGTGTCTCGAGCCTCGCCGCGACGCTCGGTGGCACCATCGTCGACACGTCGCCGCCGAACTTCGCCACCTCACACACGAGGCTCGACGACAGGAACGAGTACTGCGGGCTGGTGGAGATGAAGAAGGTGTCGATCCCCGACAGCTGCTGGTTCATCTGCGCCATCTGGAGCTCGTAGTCGAAGTCGGAGATCGCGCGCAGGCCCTTGACGATGGCGTCGGCGCCGTGTTCGCGCGCGAAGTCGACGACCAGGCCGGTGAGCCATTCGATTCGCACGTTCTCGAGATGGCCGATCACGTCGAGCAGCATCTCCTGGCGGTGCTCGATCGAGAAGCGTGACCCGGCCTTCTGCGGGTTGCGGGTCACCGCCACGATCACATCGTCGAAGTGCCGCGCGGTGCGCTCGATGATGTCGATGTGGCCATTGGTGACGGGATCGAAGGATCCCGGACAGAGCGCGGTTGCCACGAAGACGGAGCTCCTGTGGGGAACGGCCCTGGGCGCCGGGGTTACACGGTCGCGATGAGCAGGAGCGTATCGCCGTACGCGCGCTCCCTCTGGACTCGCCAGGCGCCAGGCGGGCTCGGGCGGCCCGTGGCGCGGCACTCGAGCACGACCGTGCCACCGGCCACGAGCCACGGCGGCTCGGCGAGCGCGGCGAGCGCG
>JBEVIU010000070.1:0-4891 GCA_040510575.1 Acidimicrobiia bacterium
CGCCACGTCGCAACCGTGACTGGACGCCCGGTCATCTTCTTCGGGCTCGAAATGGGAACGCTCGAGCTCACCAAGCACCTGCTCGCGATGGAAGCGCGCGTCGACCTCACCAAGCTCATCACCGGGAGACTCTCCGAAGACGACTGGTCCAAGCTCAGCCGCGCGGTCGGTCGCCTGGCCGAAGCGCAGCTCTTCATCGACGACAACCCCCACTGCACGATGATGGAGATGCGCGCCAAGGCCCGCCGCATGCGCGCGCGCCATGGCGATCTCGCATTGGTGATGATCGACTACATCCAGCTCATGACCCCGAGCACCACCAAGAAGAGCGAGAACCGTCAGGTCGAGGTGTCGGAGATCTCACGTGGGCTCAAGATCCTCGCCCGCGAGCTCGAGTGCCCCGTCGTCGCGCTCGCACAGCTCAACCGCCAACTCGAGTACCGCCAAGACAAGCGTCCGATGCTCGCCGACCTTCGTGAATCCGGCGGTCTCGAGCAAGACGCCGACGTCGTCGCCTTCATCTATCGCGACGAGGTGTACAACCCGGAGTCGGATGACCGGGGCAAGGCAGAAGTGATCATCGCCAAGCACCGAAACGGCCCCACTGGCAAGGCCGAGCTCGCCTTCCTTCCGCAGCGCGCCGAATTCGAGAACATGGCTCGCGAGTAGCGGGTTCCTGCGTTCCGGCGGGGGCGACGAGCTGCGCACCGCCCTCCTCGCTGTCCTCGCATTGCTCGCTTCGCTCGCTCGCTGCGGAGGCTCGTCGGACGGCACTCCGTCGTCGTCCCCGCCTGGTGCGTCTCGCTTCGTGGGTGACGTGTTCTGCTTCAGGGTCTTGCACTTGGGATATCACGATATATCTTGATGTTACTTCGATAGTCGGGATCGGTGCTACAGGAGCGCCGGCCGACTCGATCTGAACATCAGGAGGTCCCTCGTGGGACAGCGACACGGAAAGACCCAAGAAGGAAATGGCGAGTTGGGCGAGGGGCGAGGGCGGGGGCGTGGACGTCGCCGGTGGGACGGGCCGCAGGGCGGGTTCCCGAACCAGGAGTTCTTCGGCCCAGGATTCCGCGGCAGGCGGATGCGCGGCGGCGGACCGGGGCGGCGGGCTCGTCGCGGTGACGTTCGGGCCGCGGCCATGGCGTTGCTGGCGGAGCGGCCGATGCACGGGTACGAGATGATCCAGGAGCTCGAGGAACGCACCGGTGGTGTGTGGCGCCCGAGCCCCGGTGCCATCTATCCCGCGCTGCAGCTGCTCGAGGATCAGGGTCTCGTCACGGTCGAGACGGCCGACGGCAAGAAGCGCTTCCAGCTCACCGACGCCGGCCGCGCCGAAGCCGCGGCGCTCCCCGAACGCAAGCCCTGGCAGGAGGCCACCGAGGGCATCGATCCCGGGTGGGCCCAGCTCAAGAACACCATCGGGCCGATTGCCATGGCGGTGCACCAGGTGGCGACGGTGGGTACCCCGGCGCAGAAGACCGCGGCCGCGGAGCTGCTGGCGCAGATCCCGAGGTCGCTGTACGCGCTTCTCGCGGAACCGACGACCAACCAGCCTCCCCCCGCCGAGTAGGCCAGCACGGCAGGTCAACGAGGGCACGGCGTCGCCGTGCCCTCGTTGCGCGTCGGAATCAGCGCGGTCAGAACAGGCGCAGGTCCACTGGCGCGCCGGCGCGCAGTTCGTCGAGGTCGACTTCCACGCAGAGGATGCCCTTGCTCTGTGCGAACACCTTGGCCTGCGGCTTGATGCGAGTCGCCACGAACATGCCGACGGTCGGCGCGAGGCTGGGGTCGAGGTCGAGCCGCTCCTGATAGCGGATGAGTTGCTCCACGCCCGCGATCTCACCGACGCGCTTCACCTCGACGACGACCGCGCGGTCGTCGCCGTCGCGACACAACAGGTCGACGGGCCCGATGTCGGTGGGGTACTCGCGACGCACGAGCTTGAAGTCGTCGCGCAGCGCGGCCACGCGCTTGGCCAAGAGCTCCTGCAGCTCGGCCTCGACGCCGTCCTTGGCGAGGCCGGGGTCGTCGCCGAGCTCGATCGTGTACTCGTGCACGATCTCGTGCAGCTCGATCGTCAGCGTCTCGCCGCCCGGCGTGGTGCACTCGATGCGGCCGTCGGTCTCACGCACCGCGCACGGCGGGTTCATCCAGTTGAGCGGCTTGTAGGCCTTGGCGTCGGCGTGGATCGCGATGGAACCGTCGGCCTTGAACACGAGCAGGCGCAGCGCCGGCTCGAGGCGCGCGCCGAGGCGTCCGGAGTACTCCACCGAGCAGTTCGCCACGACCAACCGCATGGAGTGTTCGTAGCACGCGGTGTCAGCAGCCGTCGTCCCGGCGGCATCGAGCGAGGTGGCCTGCGGTACCGATACGATCCGCCTCGTTCAATTCCGAGGAGGCGTGATGTTGGTGATCGGCGCGTACAACAGCGGTGTCTACAAGTTCATGTTGTTTGCCCACATCTTCTGCGCCATCGTGGGGTTCGGTGCCGTGTTCCTCAACGCGATCTACGGCAACGAGGTGAAGAAGCGCCGCGGGCCGGAGGGCATCGCGATCTTCGACGCCAACGAGAAGGTCTCGAAGATCGGCGAGCTGTTCATCTACGCGGTGCCGATCTTCGGCATCGGGCTCGTGTTCTCGAGCAGCGACCTCTGGGAGTTCAGCCAGACGTGGGTCTGGCTCTCGCTCGTCGTGTACATCGTTGCGCTCGGCGTGTCGCACGGCGTGATGTTCCCGACGCTCAAGCGCATGCGGGTGCTGATGGGTGAGATGGCTGCGGGCCCGCCGCCCGTGGGTGGCCCGCCGCCGCAAGCGGCCGAGATGGAGCAGCTGGGGAAGCGGATGGGCATCGTCGGCCCGTTCCTCAACATCTCGCTCGTCGTGGTGCTGATCCTCATGGTGTGGAAGCCAGGCGTCTGACGCTCGCCGCGTGACCCGAAGCGTCGCCGCCCACACCTGACTCGTACGATGACGGCGTGGTCTTCGCAGCGTTCTACGACGACGTCATGCGCGAGCTGCTCGTCGCGCTGGGCGCCGCGTTGTTCGTGGCGAACGTGTACGCCTTGCTTCGTCGCCGCGCCGACGCGGATCGCATCGGTGCCACCACCGTCGCACGCGCTCGTCCGGGCAGTCCGGTGCGCAGCCAGGCCAAGCCGGCGGCGAAGAAGGAGCTAGCGCAAGCGCCCGTCGGCCGCAGCGTGCTCTACGCGACGATCGGCTTCTTCGTGATGATCGTGGGCATCGCGTCGATCGTCGCCCGCTGACGCCATGGCGCAGGTGCGTCGCATCGCGACGGTCGGCCTCGCAGCGCTCATCATGGCGACGGCGCTCGCGGCGTGTGGCAGCTCGGGCGATTCCACCGACGCGTCCAGCGGCGGGAAGACGGGCTCGACCGTGAAGGGTGATGCGGCGTCGGCCTACGTGGGCCTCTCGAAGAAGGCTGCGATCGCGAAGGCCGAGGCCGACGATCGTCCGTGGCGCATCGGTCGCGAAGACGACGAGCAGTTCATGCTCACCCAGGACTTCGTCGAGAACCGGGTGACGTTCGAGATCGACGACGGCAAGGTCACCAAGGCCACGCTCGGCTGACGATTGCGCGCCGGCTCAGAGCGCGTCGGGCGCGAACGTGTCGCATCGCTCGGGATCGCCAGTGCGGTATCCGGTCGTGAACCACTTCTGCCGTTGCGTGGCCGACCCGTGCGTCCACGACTCTCGATCGACACGCCCGGTGATCTGCTCCTGAATGCGGTCGTCGCCCACCGCGGCTGCCGCGTCGAGGCCGATCTTGATGTCGTTGTCGGTGAGCTCCGCGATGAATTCGGTCGACTCCGCGTGCGACGACCACACGCCGGCGTAGCAATCAGCCTGCAGTTCGAGCCGTACCGATCCACTCGTCGCGCCTTGGCGGTCATCACCGGCCGTCTGACCGAGCAGGTGCTGCACGTGGTGTCCGTACTCGTGCGCGAGCACGTAGGCCTGCGCGAACGGACCACCCTTCGCGTCGAAGCGCGTTCGCAGCTCGTCGAAGAAGTCGAGGTCGACGTACACCTGCTCGTCGGCCGGACAGTAGAAGGGTCCGACGGCCGACGTCGCGTTGCCGCACCCCGTCTGCACGCTGCCGGTGAAGAGCACGGTGTCGGCCGCGCGGTAGCCGTCGACCCGGTCACCCCAGAAGTCCTGGACGCTGTTCACGACCGCGACGATCCGGCAGTCTTCGCGCTGGTTGGCGTCGGCGCCGGAGCGACACTCGTCGCTCAGGTCGTTCTCGGAACCGGTCCCCAGTGCGAGCCCGGAGCTCGACCCGCCGCCGACGTTCAAGCTGCCGCTCAGCAGCATCACCAGCACGAGCACGACTGCGCCGACGATCCCACCGCCAGCGGCCATGCCGCCACGGCCACCGGGGATGCTCATCCCGCCGAGACCGCCCAGCCCACCCATCGAACCGCCGCCGCTCCCGCGGACGTCGCGCACTTGCGACGAGTCGAGCCGGGCCCCCTTGCGGAATCGCATGAGCGGTCACTACCCGCCGTGCCGTGGTTCGATGCACACACACTCACACCGTGGGTGGGTGCGAAAGAAATCTCGGTCGACGTGTCGATCTCGGCAACGCCCACTCGTCCTACCGGGACCACACCCCAGAGGAGGACCCGATGAAGTACATGTTGCTGATCCACCAGGGCACCACGCCCACCCCGCTCGACCCCGAAGCGTGGAACACGTTGTCGCCCGACGAGCAGCAGGAGATCTACGCCGCGTACGGCGCGGTCAACGCCACGGCCGGTGTCACCCCCGGCAATGGTCTGCAGCCGCCCGACACCGCGACGACCGTGCGCGTACGTGACGGCGAGACGCTCACCACCGACGGTCCGTTCGTTGACACGAAGGAAGC
>JBEVIU010000071.1:0-6755 GCA_040510575.1 Acidimicrobiia bacterium
CCCCACGGCAACCTCGCCCTCGTCGGGAACCCCAACCAACCCGACGGACTCCACCTCGTCCACCACGACCAACTCACCGCCGACGAAGCACGCCACTACGGACTCCCACCACCCCGAAGACCGCGGGAATGAGAGCGCCAGACCGGCGTGACAACGCACGACAACGAGCGTGAGCCCGAGGCGCAAATCGCAGCCGTGGCGGCGCACGCCCAACCGCACCTTGACAACTGCATCGGACAACTGCATCGCACGTGCTGCGCTCACGAGCACGTGCGCACTGGCGACGCCCAGGCGCGGCGCGCGGCGCCAGGCGTAGGATTTCGCGTCAGAACGCGTTCGTACACTGACCCCCCAGGCGGGCGGCGCGGTGCCGGTCGTAGGGTGGCCGCTGAGAGGACCGTTCGTACACTGACCCCGGGGGGTGGCGGTGCCGGCCAAGTCGTTCCCGACCGCACAGATCCGCAACGTCGCGCTCGTCGGGCACGGCGGCGCGGGGAAGACCTCGCTCGCCGAGGCGCTGCTGTTCACCTCCGGCGCCATCCCTCGCCTCGGGCGCGTGGAAGACGGCGCGACGGTCACCGACTTCGATCCCGAAGAGGCTCGTCGAGGCATCTCGGTGTCGCTGGCGATTGCGCCGTTCGAGGTCGAGGGGGTCAAGGTCAACCTGCTCGACACACCTGGGTACGCCGACTTCATCGGCGACGTCGCGGCAGCGCTGCGGGTCGCCGACCTCGCGGTGTTCGTCGTCTCCGCGGTCGAAGGCGTCGAGGTGCAGACCGTGGCGGCGTGGCGCATGGCCGAGGAGCTCGACGTGCCGCGGGCGATCTTCGTGAACAAGCTCGACCGCGAACGGGCTTCGTTCGACCGGACGTTGGACCAGCTCAAGGAGGCGTTCGGAGCCGGCGTCGCGCCGCTGCAGCTCCCGATCGGCGAGGAAGCGGAGTTCCGTGGCGTGATCGAGCTGCTCGACGACACCGCGATGACCTATGTCGACGGCAAAGGCACGTCGGGGCCGGTGCCTGCGGAGATGGAGCACAAGGAGCACTCCGTGCACGATGCGCTCATCGAAGGCATCGTGATCGGCGACGACGATCTCATGGAGCGCTATCTCGCCGACGACGCGATCAGCACCGACGAGCTCGCCGGCGCCCTGGCGTCCGGGGTGGCCCAGGGCACGGTCTTCCCGGTGCTGTGCGGGAGCGCCACCAAGTTGGTCGGCGTCGACCTCCTCGCGCACTTCATCGTGCGGGAAGCGCCGGCACCGCAGGCGGGCGACGGCGATCCCGTCGCCTTCGTGTTCAAGACGATCGTCGATCCATACGTCGGACGCGTGAACCTGTTCAAGGTGTTGCAGGGAACGGTGAAGGCCGACGCGACGCTCGCCAACGGCCGCACCCTCACCGACGAGCGCCTCCACCAGCTCACCGTGATGCGCGGCAAGGAGCAGGAGACGGTGACTGAGGTGCTGCCCGGCGACATCGCGGCGGTGGCCAAGCTCAACCACACCACGACCGGTGACGTGCTCGGCACGCGCGGCGCTTCACTCGCGGTCGAGCCGTTCGTCGCGCCCGAGCCGGTGCTGGCGGCCGCGATCCGTGCCAAGTCGAAGGGCGACGAGGACAAGCTCGCCAACGCGTTGCATCGACTGCTCGACGAGGACCCCGCGCTGCGACTCGAACGCAACGGCGAGACTCACCAGACGTTGCTCTGGGGCATGGGCGAGACGCACCTCTCGATCGCGCTGGAACGACTGCACCGCAAGCTCGGCGTGGAGGTCGAGACCGACCCCGTGCTGGTCGCGTACCGCGAGACCATCACCAGCGAGGCGGAGGCCGAGGGGAAGTACAAGAAGCAGACCGGCGGTCACGGCCAGTTCGGCGTGGCGTTCGTTCGGGTCGAGCCCCTCGAACGAGGCGGCGGGTTCGAGTTCGTCGACAAGATCGTGGGCGGCGCGATCCCCCGCCAGTTCATCCCGGCGGTCGAGAAGGGGATCCACGAGACGATGGAGCACGGCGGGGTGTTCGGCTTTCCCGTCGTCGACGCGAGGGTCACGTGCTTCGACGGGAAGTACCAATCCGTCGACTCGTCGGAGATGAGCTTCAGGATGGCGGGCTCGATCGGCTTCAAGGAGGCGATGGCGAAAGCCGACCCGATCCTCCTCGAACCGGTGAGCGAGCTCGTGATCACGGTGCCCGAGTCACATCAGGGCGACATCATGGGCGACCTCAACTCGAAGCGCGGCCGCATCCAGGGCTCGAGCGCGGTCGGGCACGGCGAGGTGGAGATCGTCGCGACGGTGCCCACGTCGGAGGTGCTGCGCTACGCGATCGACCTGCGCTCGATCACCGGCGGACGCGGGCGCTTCGCCCTCACGCACTCGCACTACGACCCGCTGCCTGCGCACCTCAAGCCACCGGCAACGAACGGCGCCTGACCGCCGGCGGACGCCAACGGTCCGGCGTCAGCTCCCCTGCGCGCGCACCTTGGGGACGTCGGCAAGGGTCTCGGCACGGAGGCGCTTCACCCCGTCGGCACCGATCCGGTCGCGGAGATCGGTTGCGTAGTCGCGAAGGTCCCAGAACACGAGTTGGCCGTTGTCGCTGACCATCGGCTCGCCGAGCACCTCGGTCAGTGCATCCTCGCTCGGCGCGCCGTCTTCGTAGAACGCGAGGCGGTCGAGCATCAACCCCGAATAGCCGACCGCGGCGATCCGGTCGAGGAAGTCGTCGACCGGGTGGGCGATCACGTTCTGTTGCCAGTCGGCGCCGCGGCCCCGTACACCACCCCACCCCCAGTTCAGGTCGCTGCTGTGCAGGTAGCCGCGCACGAGGTCGTACGGCCCGAGGTTGCCTTCCTGGGGCGCTTCGGGGAAGTAGCGGTACGGGAGCTGGAACACCGCCGGCGTGTCCGAATCGGAGCTCGCCAGCCGCTGGCCGTCGTGCAGGACGCGTTCGATCTTGTGCACGAACGCGTCGTCGCTGTTCCACCCGGCTTGCGCGACCGCGTAGTCGGGGATCGACGCGGGCGACACCTGGTCGAGGATCCCGAAGAGGAGCACGAGGGCGAGACCGATCGCGATCACGGGCGTGCGCCACGCACGCGCCGGCAGGCGTCGGCCGATCCAGTCGAGGCCGAAGCCGACGGCCACGAAGGACGCGAACGCGATGAACACGACGATTCGGTTCCACGAGCGGATGTCACGGAACCCTGCGCCGGAGATGAGCAACGACACGCCACTGATGGTCGCGACCAGGATCGCCCCGACCACGAGGATGCCGAGGGTGCGCAGCACCACGGTCGTGGTGAGGCCGTCGTCGGCCACACCATCGGCGGGTTCGTCATCGAGCTGCTCGTCATCAAGCTGCTCGTCATCAAGCTGCTCTTCATCGGGTGGCGCGCGAGCGGCGCGTGCGGTCGCGGCCTCGTCGCCGTCGGCGGTGGCGCCGGGCGCGTCCGCGCCCCGGCGCCGGCCCGCCACCAGGAGCGCGGCGAGGACGCCGAGAAACCCGAGGGCTCCGATGATGCCGAGGTGTTGGCCTTCCTCGCTCGGCACCGGCGTGAAGCGCGTGCTGTCGGCCTGGGTCTCGGCGAACGGCTCGAAGCGATGGTGCTCGATCGGGAGCAGGAGCTGCGAGACCTTGAGCCCCTCCGCCTCCGTCTCGTACGGCAGCCGACGGAACAACGCGTCATTGCTCCCTTCCTGCGCCCAGTAGATGAACGACGGGAGCAGGTTCACGAACGCGACCACAGCGATCGCGGCCAGCGCGACCGCGGCGGAGGCCGCCACGCGCATCCGCCGGTTGGCCAGCACGTCGACGAACGCCACGATCGCGAGGAGCACCACGGTGAACACGCCGTAGTACGAGCCGGTGGACGCGATCGCGACGCACGCGAGGAGCCACAGGATCCCCGAGCGGTCGAACAGCCGTATGCGAAAGCCGCGCGGGCTGTCGCGCGCTTCGGTGAACGGCGGTCGTTCCGACACGGTGCGCAGCACCAGGTACACCGCGATCGGCACCACCCAGTACGCGCTGAGGAGGAGATGCGGCACGCCGCGCGCGAAGTGGTACGGCAAGAACGCGTAGAGCAAGGCGACGACGAACGACG
The DNA here is from genome assembly GCA_040510575.1 of Acidimicrobiia bacterium. Taxonomy (GTDB): domain Bacteria; phylum Actinomycetota; class Acidimicrobiia; order IMCC26256; family DASPTH01; genus DASUMF01. The sequence continues at coordinate 4,108 of JBEVIU010000071.1, forward strand.
TCGGCGCGCTCACCCGCAACCGGCGCAACACGAGGAACGCAGCGACGGCAACCGCCGCGAACGTGAGCACGAAGAACACGTTCACGGTCGTGCCGACATCGCCGAACACGACGCCGAGCACCTTGAGCACTGCGTAGTTGAGGTTGTCGAGCGACTGCGGGAGGTCGTACACCTGCTGGCCGAGCGGCCATCCGAGCGTCGGGTTCGACAGGTACCAGAGGTGGTCGATCCCGCCCTTGGCCATCATCAGGTAGAACGCGGCGTCGCGCGAGTACACGTAGTCGTTCATCGGCTCGTAGACCGACGCCAGCGGCACCGAGAGATCGGCGTTCCACAGCTCGAGCACCGGCACGAGGATGACGACCGATGCGAGCGCGACGAGCACCGACCCGACGGTCAGGGAACGCTTGCTGGTGCTCGTCCACGGCCCCGACACGGGGCCGGACAGTAATCGAGGGACCTACGCGCCGGCCGCCGCGTCGGTCCGCTCGGGAACGTCGCGCGTCGGGATCAGCTCGTGGTGGCGGCGTCGAGGCCGTACTTCGACCAGTCCTCGGGGTTCGGTTCGGTGTACTCACCGAGGACGTGGCCGTCGACCGCATCGAGCTCGACCAGGCCGCGCATGGTCGGTGGCTCGTCGGCGCTGTAGAGCAGGATCCGCCACGCCGGGCGCGAGAGCAGGCCACGCCAAGCGAGTTGCGCGCTCGAGTGCCCCACCGCGAAGCCGGCCGTGCGCGACGCGATCAGCAGCGCCTCGGTCTGGTCGATCGCGAGCGGCCACGCCGTCGCGAAGTGGTACGCGGAGACGATGCCGAGGAAGATCGCGGCGCCGTAGAGCCCACCGGTGTCGGAGAGCAGCGCGCCGGCCAGGCACAGCACCGCGAGGACCGCATACATCGTGGCCGGGATGCGCCGCCGCCGCGGCGGCGGGAACAGGTAGGGCCCGACGTACGCCGTGACGTCGAGATCCTCCGGCAGGACGTCGACGGACTCGGACTCACCTGCGGGCGTGGCGGCCTCATTCACGCCGCGAACGCTACCGGCCTGATCGATCAGCGACGGAGCCGGGTCCCGGGCCGGGCCACGCGGCGCGGAGCTTGTCGTAGCTGGTGCGGAGGCTCTCGGGGAGGACCCGGGCTTCGGCCACCGAGGTCATGAAGTTGGTGTCGCCGGTCCAACGGGGCAGGCAATGGACGTGCACATGGCCGGGGATGCCGGCGCCCGCGGCACGGCCGATGTTCACGCCGACGTTGATGCCCTCGGGCCGGTAGGCGACCTCGAGTGCGCGCGTTGCGTCCTGCGTGAGTGCCATCAACGCGTTCGCCTCGTCGCGCGCCAGGGCGGCGAGCGTGCCCTCGTGGCGCAGCGGGGCGACCATCACATGGCCCGACGTGTACGGGTACGCGTTCATGACCGCGAACGCGTGCTCGTTGCGCGTCAGCACCAGCCCTGCTTCGTCTTCCATCGCGGCGAGTGCGCAGAACAGACATTCACCATCGTGCGGACGGGCTTCGCTCACGACACCCTCGATGTACTCCGAACGCCACCCGGCCCACAGGCGGTCGAGGGTCATCCGGCGGAGGGCTCGCCGACAGGGGCGGGCGCCGCGACGTCGGCGCGGGTGTCGATCACGGCACGCAGCTCGTCGACGAAGGTGTCGAGCGCGACACCCTTCTCGGGGCGGTCGCCGCCCCGTCGGTTCACACCGACCGTGCCCGCGTCGACATCGTCGTCGCCGACGACCAGCACGAACGGCACCTTCTGCATCTTGGCGTCGCGCACGCGCGCGCCGAGCGTGTCGAGGTGCGCACCGACCAGCTCGGCGCGGAAGCCATCGGCCCGCAGCCGCTCGACGATCCCGGCGCCGTAGTCGTCGTGGCGATCGGCAACCGGCAGCACCGTGACTTGCGTGGGCGCGAGCCACGGCGGGAACGCACCCGCGTAGTGCTCGACCAGGATGGCGAAGAAGCGCTCGATGGACCCGAAGAGCGCACGGTGGATCATCACGGGCTGGTGCCGTTCGTTGTCGGCCCCGACGTACTCGAGCCCGAAGCGTTGCGGCAGCTGCAGATCCAATTGGATGGTGGACATCTGCCACGTGCGGCCGATGGCGTCGCGCGCCTGCACCGAGATCTTCGGGCCGTAGAACGCGCCGCCGCCCTCGTCCATCACCAGCTCGAGGTCGTCGGCCTCCGCGACGGTGCGCAACGCGCTCGTCGCCTCCTCCCACTCCGCGTCGGTGCCGACTGCCTTGCCCGGCGGCTTGGTCGACAGCTCGAGGTAGAAGTCGTCGAGGCCGTAGTCGCGCAGCAGGCTGATCACGAACTCGAGCGCGCGCTGCAGCTCGGGCACGATCTGCTCGCGCGTGCAGAAGATGTGCGCGTCGTCCTGCGTCATGCCCCGCACGCGCGTGAGGCCGTGCACGACACCCGACTTCTCGTAGCGGTACACGGTGCCGAACTCGAACAGGCGCAGCGGCAGCTCGCGATAGGAGCGCATGCGGCTGCGGTAGATCAGGATGTGGAACGGGCAGTTCATCGGCTTGAGGTAGTAGTCGGTGCCGCCGTCGAGCTCCATCGGCGGGTACATCCCGTCGGCGAACCAGTCGAGATGGCCTGACTCCTCGAAGAGCTTCCCCTTCGTGATGT
>JBEVIU010000072.1:0-9653 GCA_040510575.1 Acidimicrobiia bacterium
AGGGTGTGCCGGTGCAACCGGCCGACATCGACGACTCCACGATCCCGCAGGAAGCCGAGCTCGAGCTCGACGCGGTGTCGTTCACCAAGGGCTGCTTCATCGGCCAGGAGCTGGTGTGTCGGATCGACAGCCGCGGTCACGTGAACCGCTTCCTCCGTCGCCTCGTGGCGATCGAGGGCGAGCGGCCGGTGCCCGGTGCCGAGATCGTGTCCGAGGGCAAGGTGGTGGGCGCGGTCACGAGCGTCACGCCGGAGCCATTCGCACCGGTCGCACTCGGCTACGTGCGGCGCGAAGTGGAGCCGCCGGCCACGGTCGACCTGCGCTCTCCGAACGGCAGTGCAACGGCGCGAGTGGAGCCGCTCCGGCCTGCGTAGTGTCGCACCTCGCCCGCTCGATGCCGGAACCCGTGTCGATGGCCGGCGCGGAGGCCGACCTCGCCTGACCCTCGACGATCAGCTGGTGACCGGTGATTGGGAGGGGAGCGTGACGACGAAGCGGGTGCCGGCGGCGTCGACGGCCTCGACGTGGGCGGCGCCGCCCATCGCGCCCGCGAGCTCGCGCACGATGGCGAGACCGATGCCGGTGCCGACGGTGCGTCCGGGCACGGTGCGCGAGGTGTAGAGGCGCTCGAACACGTGCGGGAGATCAGCGGGCGCGATGCCCGGGCCGTCGTCGTCGACGAGCACCTCGAACCCGGTCGGCGTCGGCCGCGCCGCCACCCGTACCTCGGCCGTCGCGAACTTCAGCGCGTTCTCGACGAGGTTCGCGACCACCTGCGCGAGCCGTTGAGGATCACCGGATGCAGGCACGGTCGGTCCTTGCTCCATGACGAGGGCGATCCCGAGCTCGGTGGCCGAGGGCCGGAACGCCTCGACCGCCTCGGCGACCACCGTCTGTGCATCGATCGGCCGGGGCCGCAGTGAGAACTGGCGGGTGTCGAGCCGCGCCAGGTCGAGGAGGTCGGCGACGAGCCGCTCGAGTCGCAGTGACTCCGACGTGATCACCCGGGCGGCACGAACGCGGGCGTCGTCGCTCTCGACCGTGCCGTCGGCGATCGCCTCGGCATAGCCCCGGATCGAGGTCAGTGGCGTGCGCAGGTCGTGCGACACGCTGAGCAGGAACGCTCGCTCGTGCCCCTGCGACTCCTCGAGCTCCCCGGCCATGCCGTTGATGGCATGCGCGAGGCTCCCGAGCTCGTCGTCGCGCACGTGCTCCTCGTCGACGCGTGCGGACAGGTCACCGCCGGCGATCGAGCGCGCCGTCGACTCCATCGCCGCGATCGGCTCGGTGAGCCGGCGGGCGAGGTACGCCGCGACCGCCGCCGCGATGACGAGAGCGAGGAGCGCTGCACCGAGCACTGCGCCGCCGGCGGCACCGAACGGCCGAGTGTTGACCTCGTCGGCGAGGACGAGGACCGGTGTCACATCGTCGATCGGTGTGAGCGGGATCGCGGTGAACACGGTGTTGCCGGCCCGACCGTCTTGCGTCGTGCCTTCGCTCAGGGCGGTGAGATCGAGGTCGTCGACCGCTACACCGTTCGGCAGCGTGACGATCTCACCCTGGTCGACGCCGAGCAGCAGGCCGAGCACCTCCTGCACGTCGCCGTTCGCGTCGATCCCGACCACCGCGCCGTCGGATGCCTCGAGGGTCGTGTTCACGAGATTGCGGATGCGGACGATCTGGCGTCGACCGGCCGCGGTCGTGCTCGCCACCTTGGCGGCCGGGTACCGAGTGATGAGCCGGTCGAGCTCGGCGGCGATGACCGCGCCGTGGCCTTGGAGGTCGTTGCGCGCGGAGTCGAACGAGGCGTCGCGCGCGAGTCCGGCTGTCACCAACGCGGTCAGCACCAACGTGCCCAGTGCGATCGCGACCATCGCGACGAGCAGCCGCGTGCGGAGCTTGCGTCGGGGCCCGCTCACGTCGGCCTCGGCGACTCCAACCGGTACCCGACGCCGCGGACCGTGACGATCGTGGCTGCGTCGCCCAGCTTCTTGCGGACCTGCGCGATGTGCACGTCGACGGTGCGTTCGTCGCCGAACCAGTCGAAGCCCCACACGCCGTCGAGGATCTGCTGGCGGGAGAGCGCGAGGCCGGGACGCTCGGCGAGGAAGCGCAGGAGGTCGAACTCCTTGGTGGTGAACTCGACCGGAACGTCGTCGATGCGGACCTCCCGGCGCCCGGTGTCGATCGTGGCGCCGCCGGCCTGCACGACCTCGGGTGCCGAGCTGCCGTCGACCCGACGCAGCACCGCTTTGACGCGAGCGACCAGCTCGGCGGGGGAGAACGGCTTCGTGATGTAGTCGTCGCCGCCGAGCTCGAGCCCCAGCACGCGGTCGACTTCGCCGTCGCGAGCCGTGAGGAAGATCACAGGGATCTGCGAGGTCTGGCGCAGGCGCTTGCACACCTCGAGCCCGTCGATGTCGGGCAAACCGACGTCGAGCACCACGAGACGGGGACGGTGGTCACGCACCGCTTCGAGGCCGGCTGCACCGGTCGAGGCCTTGAGAACGCGGTACCCCTCACGCGCGAGGTAGAGGTCGACCAGATCGGCGATGTTCGGTTCGTCGTCGACGACCAACACGGTTCCCTGCTGCACGGCCCCATCGTCGCACGTCGCTGACGGGTGCAACGTGAGGGTCGTGTGAGCGGAACGTGAAGGCCAGGCTGCGCCCGGAGGCCGCGTCGTAGAGTTGGCGCCGCATGACCGTCCTCGACCAGATCCTCGCGACCAAGCGCGACGAGGTCACGATGTTGCGCCGGCCCGGAGTGCGCGACCTGCTCCGCGCACAGGCGCTCGAGGCCCCGCCTGCGCGCGGGTTCGAGGCTGCGCTTCGCCGTGGCGACGGCCATCTCGCCGTCGTGGCGGAGATCAAGCGCAAGTCGCCGTCGAAGGGTGACCTCGCGCCTGATCTGGATCCGACGGCCACCGCGCAGGCGTACGCAGCCGGCGGCGCGGCCTGCTTGTCCGTGCTCACCGATGCGCCGTGGTTCGGCGGCACGATCGCCGACCTGCACGCGGCCCGTGCGGCGGTCGACGTGCCGGTGCTCCGCAAGGACTTCACCGTCGACGAGGTGCAGGTGTTCGAGACTCGCGCCGTCGGCGCCGACGCCATCCTGCTCATCGTGGCGGCGCTGCCCGACGACGCCCAGCTCGCGGACCTCCACGCCCTCGCCACCGAGCTCGGCCTCGGCGTGCTCGTCGAGACGCACGACGACGCCGAGCTCGAACGAGCGCTGGCCGCGGGGGCGCGGGTCGTCGGTGTGAACGCACGCGACCTCGGTACGTTCGACGAGGACCTCGGCTTGAGCGAGCGTTTGGCGAAGTTGGTTCCAGCCGACGTCACCGCCGTGGCCGAGAGCGCGATCCGGTCGGCGGATGACGCGGTCCGGATGGGTGACGCGGGCTTCGACGCCGTGCTCGTGGGCGAGATGCTCGTGCGCTCGGACGACCCGACTGCGGCCGTGCGCGAGCTCGCAGCCGTGACCCAGAGCAGAGAGGCACGCGGATGAGATACGACTTGCCTGCCGATCGGATCCCGAGCGCGTGGTTCAACGTGTTGCCGGTGATGCCGGCGCCGATGCAGCCACCGCTGCACCCGGGCACGAACGAGCCAATCGGGCCCGACGACCTCGCACCGCTGTTCCCGATGGGGCTCATCGCCCAGGAGATGTCGGCCGAGCCGTGGATCGACGTGCCGGGTGAGGTGCTCGACATCCTCAAGCTCTGGCGTCCGACGCCCCTCGTGCGCGCCGAGCGGCTCGAGCGCGACCTCGGCACGCCCGCGCGCATCTACTTCAAGGACGAGTCGGTGTCGCCCGCGGGCTCACACAAGCCGAACACCGCGGTGGCGCAAGCCTTCTACAACCGGGCCGAAGGGATCGGGCGTCTTGCCACCGAGACCGGCGCGGGGCAGTGGGGCACCGCACTGTCGTTCGCGTGCTCGCAGTTCGATCTCGAGTGCAAGGTGTACATGGTACGGGCGTCGTACGAGCAGAAGCCCTACCGCAAGATCCTCATCGAGACATGGGGCGGCGAGGTCGTGCCGTCACCGGTCGACGACCCGAGCCATCCCGGCTCGCTCGGTCTCGCGATCAGCGACGCGGTGCGCGACGCCGCCACGCGCGACGACACCCACTACTCACTGGGCTCGGTGTTGAACCACGTGCTGCTGCACCAGACGGTGATCGGCCTCGAGGCGAAGGAGCAACTGCAGCTCGCGGGTGAGGAGCGGCCCGATGTGGTCGTCGGCAGTTGCGGTGGCGGCTCGAACCTCGGCGGGATCGCACTGCCGTTCGTGGGCGACGACGACGTGCGTCTCGTGGCGGTGGAGCCGTCGTCGTGCCCGACGCTCACCGAGGGCACCTTCGAGTACGACTTCGGCGACACCGCCGGCATGACGCCGCTACTGCAGATGTACACCCTCGGCCACGATTTCGTGCCGCCGTCGATCCACGCCGGCGGTCTTCGCTACCACGGCGACTCACCGATCATCTCGACGCTGGTGCGGTGCGGACGCATGGAGGCGATCGCGTATCCGCAGGACAAGACGTTCGAGGCGGCGGTGCAGTTCGCCCGCACCGAGGGCAAGATCCCGGCGCCCGAGACCGGCCATGCGATCCGTGCGGTGATCGACGAGGCGCTCGCGGCGAAGGAGCTGGGGGAGGACCGGGTGATCCTGTTCAACTACTCCGGCCACGGACTCCTCGACCTCGCCGCGTACGACGACCACCTCAACGGCCGCCTCATCGACTGATCGAGCTCGCCCTTCCCGATTTGGCGTCGGTCAGGCACCGATCTGGTGCTCCGGGGACGCCAAAACGGGGGAGGTGGGGGGATGGCGGCGCCACCGCCAGGTTGCGATCGCGTAGACGACCGCGGCGTAGGCCCAGCCGAGCAGGACGTCGAACACGAAATGATCGGCGGTGTACACCAGGGTGAGCGCCATCGCGAGGGTGTAGCCCACGAGCGCCGGACGCCACCGCGGCGCCCGACTCCAGAAGAACAGCATGACCATGAACGGTGCCGCAGCGTGCAGCGACGGCAACGCGCCGACGGGGAACGCGAGGTCGCTGTTCTCGCCGAACAACGCGGCGATGCCGGGCGCTCCGAGGTGGTCCCAGACCGCGCGCACGATGCGTTCGGTGCTCTGCATGTCGCCCCGGGTGCTCGCCAACCACGGTGGGATCGCGGGGAACACGACGTAGGTGACGAAGCCCGCGAACGCAGCCGTCACGATCAGCACGCGGAACCGCAGAAACCCCGCGTAGTCACGGCGCCACAACGCGATCGCGATCGCCGGGGTCACCAGGAAGTGGCTCAGATAGACGAGCCAGGCCGTGTAGTCCCACCAGCGGGGATCGCCGTGGGTCCACAGCTCCTGTTGGAGACGGACGGTGGGTGTGGTGCCGCCGAACAACCACTCGTCGAACCCGAGCTGTGGCTGCACGTGCGCGCCGGGCTCCAAGGTGGAGCTCAACTCGTGGAGCACGACATAGGCGAACAGGATCGCGAGGAACGGAAGCCAGTCGAGCAGGACGCGTCCCAATCGTCGATCGCTCACCGTCGTTGCCATCGCGGCTGAATGTACGCCGGGCGACGGGAGGGCTCCGGTACCCTCGGGTCGTCATGAGGGTCCGGCCATGTGGGTGAAGATCTGCGGCATCACGAACGAGGAGGACGCGCTCCTCACCGTGGCGCTCGGCGCCGATGCCCTCGGGTTCGTGATGGCGGCCGGCAGCCCCCGTCAGGTCGCACCCGACACCATCAGTGAGATCCTCCACCGCCTTCCCCCTGGCATCATCACGGTCGGCGTGTTCCGCGACGAGCGCAAGGAACGCGTGGCGGAGCTCGTGAACACGCTGGGGCTCGGCGGTGCGCAGCTCTCCGGTCGCGAGCCGCTCTCCGACGTCCGCTGGATCCGCCAGCGGGTGCCGTTCGTGATCCAGGGATTCCGAGCGGGTGATCCTGCCCTTGCCGCTGTCGCCAATGGCCCTGTCGACATCGTGTTGGTGGATGCCGACGAGCCGGGCTCGGGCACCGCGTTCGACTGGGCCCTGACCGACGCTGTGCCCCCGGGCGTGAGGCTCCTCCTGGCCGGTGGCCTGCATCCGGCCAACGTCGCCCAGGCGATCAGGCGCGTCCGCCCCTGGGGCGTCGACGTGTCGACCGGGGTGGAGACGACACCGGGGTCCGGACGCAAGGATCCGCGCAAGCTGCGTGCCTTCATCCGGGCGGCGCGCGACGCGACCGAGCACGAGGAGCTCGTCGAGGCCGCATGGGTCGGCGAGTCGGATCCCGAGGTGGTGCCGTACGACTGGATGTCCGACGGCGCCTGAGTTGTGGCCAAGATCTCCGGTCGGCTCCGCTGCGGCGACCCGGGCTCCGTCCTCGCCTCCGCTGCGCCTGGGCCCGATCCGTACGATGGGGCGATGAACGTTCCCGTGCGCGGCATGCCTGTGCGTCTCGAGCCGCCCGGCCCCGAACCGACCGGTCTCGGTCGGTTCGGCGAATTCGGCGGTCGGTTCGTACCCGAGACGTTGGTGCCGGCGCTCATCCAGCTCGAGGACGAGTTCCGCGCCGCCTGGCACGACGACGTGTTCCGCGCCGAGTATGCCGAGCTGCTCGGCTCCTACGCGGGCCGTCCGACCCCGGTCACCGAGTGCCACCGCCTCTCGGAGCGCCTCGGTCTACGCGTGTTCCTCAAGCGCGAGGACCTGACCCACACCGGGTCGCACAAGATCAACAACGTGCTCGGCCAGGCGATGATCACGCGCCGCATGGGCAAGCAGCGAGTGATCGCGGAGACGGGCGCCGGCCAGCACGGCGTCGCCACCGCCACCGCTGCAGCGCTGTTCGGGCTCGACTGCCTCGTGTTCATGGGAGCGGTCGACGTCGAGCGCCAGGCCCTCAACGTGTTCCGCATGAAGCAGCTGGGTGCCGACGTCGTGCCGGTCACGGCGGGGAGCGCCACGCTCAAGGACGCGATCAACGAGGCGCTGCGCGACTGGGTCGCGTCGGTCGAGACCACGCACTACTGCCTCGGCACCGCGGCCGGTCCCCATCCCTACCCGTGGATGGTGCGGGAGTTCCAGCGGGTCATCGGCGACGAAGCGCGCGCGCAGTGCCGCTCGCTGCTCGGCGGCGACGATCCCGAGTGGGTGGTCGCATGCGTCGGTGGTGGCTCCAACGCGATCGGAACCTTCGCAGGCTTCCTCGACACCGACGCCCGGCTCGTGGGCGTCGAGCCCGCCGGCCACGGGCTGGAGAGCGGCCAGCACGGCGCGGCAGTCAATCGGGGGGTCCCCGGCGTGTTGCACGGTGCGCGCTCGCTCTACCTGCAGGACGAAGACGGCCAGATCCTCGAAGCGCACTCGATCAGTGCGGGGCTCGACTACCCGGGCGTGGGCCCCGAGCACGCGCAGCTCGCGGCCGACGGACGGGCCGTGTACGAAGCGGCCACCGACGACGAGGCGATCGCGGGCTTTCAGCTCCTCAGCGTGACCGAGGGCATCGTCCCCGCGTTGGAGTCGGCGCACGCGATCGGTTGGCTGGCGCGTGAGGCCGGCCGGAAGGTACCCGCAGGTTCCACGGTCCTCATCACGCTCTCGGGTCGCGGCGACAAGGACGTCGCCCAGATCGCCGAACGTCTCACTGGGGAGTCGCTCGCGTGAGCATCGAGGCCCGGTTGCGCGCACGACGCGATGAGGGTCGCAAGCTCCTCGTTCCCTACATCACCGGCGGCCTCGACGACGAGTGGGTCGACGTCTTGCGCGCGGTGACCGACGCCGGCGCCGATGCGGTCGAGATCGGCATCCCGTTCTCCGACCCGGTGATGGACGGCCCCGTCATCCAGGTCGCCTCGCAGCGCGCGCTCGCGCGCGGCGCGTCGCCCACCAGCGTGATCACCGAGGCGTCGAAGTACGACGGCGATGCCCCCCTTGCGGTGATGACCTACGTGAACCTGGTCGGGCACATGGGGTATCGCCGCTTCGCGGCGGCGCTGTCGGACGCCGGCATCTCCGGTGCGATCCTGCCCGACCTGCCCCTCGACGAGCTCGCGCCATGGGCGGAAGCTGCGGACGCGCACGACATCGAGACCGTGCTGCTCGCCGCACCGACCACGCCCGACGATCGGCTCCGGGCAATCTGCGAGCGCTCGCGGGGATTCGTCTACGGCGTCTCCCTCATGGGTGTCACCGGGGAGCGCACGTCGCTGGCGGAGCAAGCGGCCGAGATGGGCCGGCGCACCAAGGCGGTGACCGACAAGCCCGTCCTGCTCGGTGTCGGCATCTCGAACGCCGAGCAGGCAGTGGAGGCATCGCAGTACGCAGACGGTGTGGTCGTGGGGAGCGCGCTCGTGCGCCGGCTGATCGAAGGCGGCGGTCCCGACGAAGCGCACGCCTTCGTGGCCGGGCTCCGCAGCGCCCTCGACGCTGCGGCCTGAGACCGCGCGCCCGTGTGATCGCGCGGTGATCGACCTGTGATCAAGTACCTCGGATCGAAACGCCGCTTGGTGCCGGTCCTCGCTCGCATCTGTGACGCAGCCGGCGCGCGCACCGCGTTGGATCTCTTCACCGGCACCACACGAGTGGCGCAGACGTTCAAGCAGTGCGGCGCGATCGTCACCGCAGTCGACACGGCTCGCTACGCCGAGGTGTTCGCGCAGTGCTACGTGGCGACCGATGCGATGACCGTCGACAAGGACGCGCTGCACGACGCGCTCGACGCCCTGCGTGCGGTCAAGCCCGAGCCGGGCTACTTCACCGACACGTTCTGCGTGCAGTCGCGCTACTTGCAGCCGCACAACGGCGAGAAGATCGATGCGATGCGGGCCGTGATCGCCCGCGACCACGCGGGCACATGGCTCGAGCCAATCCTCCTCACGAGCCTCGTCGAAGCGGCCGATCGCGTCGACTCGACCACCGGCGTGCAGATGGCCTACGTGAAGCAGTGGGCGGCGCGCTCGGCGAAGCCGCTCGAGCTCAGAGTGCCGACGCTGCTGGCGGGCGACGGGCGCGCGACGCGTGCCGACGCCTGCGAGGTTGCCGGGTCGCTCGGTGAGTTCGACCTCGCCTATCTCGACCCGCCGTACAACCAGCATCGGTACTTCACGAACTACCACGTGTGGGAGACGTTGGTCGCGTGGGACGCGCCTGAGCACTACGGCGTGGCGTGCAAGCGCCTCGATGCGCGCGACGAGCACACGAAGAGCGTGTTCAACCGCAAGCGCGCGATGCCCGACGCATTGCGGCGAGTGGTGCGCGACGTCCAGGCGCGTGTCGTCGTGCTGTCGTACAACGACGAGTCCTGGATCGGCCTCGACGACCTCGTGGAGCTGTGTCGCGTGCGCGGCGCGGTGGAGGTGCTCGCGTTCGATTCGCCCCGATACGTCGGCGCGCGCATCGGCATCCACAACCCGAAAGGCGAGAAGGTCGGTACGGTGTCGCACGTGCGCAACCAGGAGTACCTGCTGATCGCAGGTGAGCGACGTGAGGTCCGACGGTTGGCTGCAACCGCCCGAATCGCGGAGGCACCGTGATCGAGCCCGATCCCAACTGCGACCTGTGCGAAGCAGCGCGGATCACGCCGTGGTTCCACGAGGACGACGTGTGCTGGATCGCGGAGTGCGAGATCTGTGAGGTGCCGATGGTCG
>JBEVIU010000073.1:0-14110 GCA_040510575.1 Acidimicrobiia bacterium
GTGCTCTCCGGCCGGGCGTGGGGGGAGAGCCTGCGTTGTGTCGGGCAGCGAAGTCTCCGACGCGAGTGCGAGTTCGAGCGCGGACTCGGCGGCGCTCGGTCGGTCGCCGGGAGCGCGGGCCGTCATCTCGACGAGGACGTCGCGCAATCGGGTCGGGACGGTGTCGGGAACATCAGGGCCTGCGGCGAGCCGCGCCAGCGCCGACTCGTGCATGGTGCCGGGGAACGCGCGAACCCCGGTGCAGCACTCGAGCACGACCAGGCCGAGCGCGTACACGTCGATCGCAGGGGTTGCGTGCTCGCCGCGTACCTGCTCGGGCGCCATGTAGGCCGCGGTGCCCGGCACGGCGTCGATGTCGGTGAGCGTCGACGCCGCGGCGTCGTGCGCCACGCCGAAATCGGTCAGGCGTGCCTGGCCGTCGACGTCGATCAACACGTTCGACGGCTTGACGTCGCGATGCACCACACCGCTCGCGTGCGCGACCGCCAACGCGCCGGCGAGCTCGTGACCGATGCGCGCCGCGACCGGAACCGGGAGTGGACCCAGGGTGAGGCGGTCGGCCAACGTCGAACCGTCGACCAGCTCGAGCACCAGGAACGGCCGGGCACCGTCGTCCAGTTCCCCTGCGTCGTACAGGCGCACGAGGTTCGGGTGGTCGAGATGCGCGAGCACGCCGACCTCCCGCCGGAACCGCGCGTGCTCGGTGGGGCTGGTCCCGCTGAGGACCTTGAGCGCGACATCCCGACCGAGGCGCTGGTCGGCGGCTCGGTAGACCTCGGCCATCCCGCCTGCCGCCAGGAGCGACTCGATCCGGTACCGCCCCGCGACGATGTCGCCGGGCTCCAGCAACCTCCGGACGTCGACCATCTCTCTGGGATGCCCTGGAGTCCCGAGGGCTACGCAGGATCCGGTCCGCGAGTCGGTGCATGTGACTTCGGTCCGAGGACGTCGACAACCACTCTCCGTAGCCAGTAAGGTACGCATTGCCACCACCCGTGCCGCAGCAACATGCGGATGGCAGACGTGGGTCGAGGCAGGGGAGATGTTGATCCGGCGGCGTGATTGGTCGCGTTGTCGTCGGGGAGTCAGAGCGAACCCGGCCCCTCAATGCGCGGCGCGGATAGAGTCCGTGCCCACAATCGAGTGGAAGGGTCTTCTCCCCATGCGTGACACGATTCGAAAGTCGCGGGTAATGGCTATTGCCGGCGCCATCGCGATGGCGACCGCCGCCACGTTTGCCATCGTGGCGCCCGCTGCGAGCGGCGCCGAGACCAACGATTCCAGAGCTGTTCCGCACGACGGGAACGCCACGAACTGCGGGTCGGGCAAGAACGGGATCGGCGTTGGAGGAACACTCGCGTTCGCCAACGGGACCGACGGGATCGACGACGGCAACGTCAGCGGTACCGTGACCGACGGGAAGTTCGTGGACGTCGACACCCCGAGTGCTGGTGTCGTGATCCTTGCGGTCGTCGTGAAGGGCGGCCCCGGGTACAACGTCTACCTTCCCCCGTACGTCCCGACGAACCCGGAGACGGTGGATCACCCGACCGACTTCGTCTCTCCGCTCGTGGGTGCCGACAACATCCCGACCGTGAGTCACTGGTTCATCTGCTACACGTCCGAGACCCCGCCCGACACTGGCTCGCTCGCGGTCTCGAAGAGCGTGCTCGGGGCGACGACCCTCACATCGTTCACCGTTCACGTCGAGTGCGAGGGCATGGCGCCTGTTGATCTCATCCTTGCCAATGGCGACACCGAGGTGATCACGGACATCCCCGACGGCACGAGCTGCAACGTCTCCGAGACCGGTACTGGAGTCTTTCCCTCCCTGACGCAGGTCACGGTCGGCGCGGGTTCCCCGACGATCATCACGGGTGGGCTGCCGACCTCGGTGGCTGGACCGCCCGTCGAGGTCGTCGGCGGTGACCAGGCCGAAGTGACAGTCGTGAACGACTTCACGAACGTGGCACCTGCCGACGTGATCCGCCCCGCCGAGCCGATCGCAGTGGCACCGGCGTTCACCGGCTGAGGCCGATCCGCTCCGAAGCAACTGCACTGTCCCCCGGCTCCGGCCGGGGGACAGTCGCGTTCGGCCGGTCCAGCGCGTTGCGCGCAACACACCGTCGGTGTGACCTCTGTCCGTGGTGCTTGTGACCACTCTCCGTAGTCAGTAGGGTACGGAGCGCCACAACCCACGCCGCAGCAATCGCAGGCGTGGGCGGCAGGGGAGACATCGATCCGGCGGTGTGATTGGTCGCGTTGCCGTCGGGGAGTCAGAGCGAACCCGGCCCCTCCATGAGATCACCCGTCCGCGCACACGCGCGGCCGGTCGACCCCACAGGAGGAACGCCGTGAGGGGCAAGAACGCAGTATTCGGTCTGGCGATGACCGCCGCGCTCGCCGTGGGCACCATCGCAGCAGTCGGTGGGACGGCAGGCGCCGGGATCGACGAGGACCACGTCGCCATCTGTCACCGCACCAACTCGAACACCAACCCGTACGTCGCGAACGCCCCCGACAAGTCGGGCGTCCTCAGCGGCCACGCGGGGCACACCGGTCCGGTGTGGAACCCCACGCTGAAGAAGGACCACATCAAGTGGGGCGACATCATCCCCCCGTTCGACAGCTTCCCGGGCCAGAACTGGGATGCCACCGGCATGGCGATCTACTACCCGGCCGAGGGCAAGGCTGCCTGTGTCGTGCCCGGCCCGCCGCCGGAGCAGGAGTTCGGCAGCCTCGCGGTGGCGAAGATCGTGCTGGGCCTGCCCTTGACGGTGACCCCCGCGTCGGGTTCGTTGCCCGAGGACCACTTCACCGCGCACGTCACGTGTGACGACGGCATCACCGACCTCGATGTCAGCCTGCCCTTGGGCGGAGGAGCCGGCACCCCGGCCCTCATCACGGGCATCGAAGCCGGCTCGAGCTGCACGGTGACGGAGCTCGGGGTCGACGGTCTGCCGTCGGGCACCCACGTGACCTACGCGTCGGTCCCCGACTTCACCGCCGACGGTGCGCCGATCTCGGCCGACGCCACCACCACGGTGACGATCACGAACGACTTCCGGGAGGTGGAAGCGGCAGAGGTGATCCGTCCGCTCGACCCGGTGGTCCCGGCTGCAGTGATCGTCGTGTCACCGCAGTTCACCGGCTGAGCCGCAACGGCTCCACCACCGATCGTGGGGTGTCCCTCCGGCTCCGGCCGGGGGACACTTCGCGTCGGAGCCCCGACGCACATCAGCTCAGGTGTTGGGGCGGACGCTCACGATCTCGACGGTGATCGCACGGCGCGGGCCCTCATAGCTGACGACATCGCCTGGGCGGTGGCCGAGGAGCGCGACGCCGAGGGGTGACGACGTGGAGACGACGTCGAGCTCGTCATGGCGCTCCTCGATGGAGCCCACGAGATAGCGCGACGTGTCGTCGTCGCCTTCCATCTTGATCTCGACGATGGTGCCGGCCTCGACGACGTCGCCCGAGGGGCCTTCGACCACCTGGGCCGTCCGCAGGATCTCCTCGAGCTGGCGGACCCGCGCCTCGTTGTGGCCCTGCTCGTTCTTGGCCGCGTCGTAGTCGGCGTTCTCGCGGATGTCGCCGTGCTCGCGTGCGCGCTCGATCCAGGCCGAGATCTCCCGGCGTCGAGGGCCCGAGCGCTCGTCGAGCTCCTCGCGGAGGCGGTCGTGGGCCTGTTGCGAGAGCAGCGCGGGTTCCATGGCACCGAGAGGCTACCCGCCTGCCTCCAAAGTCATCGCAGCCGTTCGTGGGCGGGGCCGGGTCAACAGCGTGGTTCCGGCCTGGCTGCGACACAGGTCACCAAACAGCGAGAACCGGCCATGTTGTGCTTCAGCGGGCGGGGCAACGCGCCGTCACTTCTCTCGTGGCGACACCGATCCTCTGCGACGAGGAGTTCGTTGTCGTCCTCGGGGCAGCGCAGGACGGCAAGTCATGGGCGTTCGAACGCCTGTTCCACCTCGTCGCGCAACCAATCCTGTCGTACGTCCGGGCCCAGGGCTCACCTGACCCCGACGCGCTCACGAACGAGACGCTGCTGCGCGCCTTTCGCGCGATCGCTTCGTTCAGCGGCGACGTGGACGGCTTCCGGGCATGGACCTTCACCATCGCCCGCTGCCGCCTCATCGACGAACGCCGCTCACGGGCGCGGCGGCCGCGCACCGAATCACTGACTGACGACGCGGGCGTCGCGCGGCTCGTGCCGCGCGGGGGCGACGTCGAAGTCGAGGCGTTCGCGTCGTTCGGCGACGACTGGGTCCGCGACACCCTCGATGCGCTCGCACCCGACCAACGCGACGTGCTCCTGCTGCGTTTCGTCGCCGACCTGAGCATCGATCAGACCGCGTCGGTGCTCGGGAAGACGCCCGGCGCGGTGAAGGCCCTGCAACACCGAGGAATTGCGACGATTCGGCGGACTTCTGCCGTCGAGACCGTATCCAGCTGAGTGAACGAGACGGTGCACAGTTCAATGGACCGCGAACGCAGCTCGCACGATCCCGGCGATCAGCCGGACGATCTCGCGGGCGCGGCCTTCGTGGCCGAGCTGGCCCGCTTCCGGATCGGACCGCCGTTGCGGATCAGCGACGAGCTCGCATCATTTCTCGACGAGGGCCGGCCCGTGGCGACCGTCGCCGTGGACGATGGCCCGGTGATCGACTTGCCGGTGATCGACTTGCCGGTGATCGGAGACGCCGAGACGATCAGCGACCAGGCCGAGGGCGTGGTGGTTCCGTTCCGGCGAACGGTGCGCCGCCGCACGCGTGCAGGCGTGGCCAGCGCGGCCGTGATGGCGTCGGTGGCGGTGCTCGGTGTCGCGCAGGTCCTTCCTGCCGCGGCCCAGTCGATGTTCAGCCACGCGGCGAGCGCGATCGGGATCGAGATCGGCGACTCGGATTCCACGACCACCCCGACGGTGGACGCGGGGAGCAACCGCGCCGACGTCGGCGTGCACGCCAAGGATCCCAGCCGGCGCGCCGGCAGGATCGCTGACGCCGCGCCGGCGGGTGCACCGGACCCGAGCGCTCAGGTCGGCGCGGCGAGCACCGGCAGTGTCGAAGGAGCCGTCGCCGACCGGGCCGACCTCCCGACGGGCGACCCGGTCACCGAACCCGACGCTGCCGGCGCGACGGACAGCGAGAACGGCAACGGCGACGCGAACGGTGTCGGCAACGGTGGAACGCCGCCCGGCCAGCGCGAGGACACGATTGCACCTGACGGAACACCGCCCGGTCATGGTGGGGTGCCGCCCGGTCATGGTGGGACTCCGCCGGGCCTCGACGGGACGCCGCCCGGCCAGACGAAGAAGGCCGGAGGAGTGGTCTCGTGACGCGCGCCATCGCTCGAGTCAGGGCAGCGAAGGCACGCGGTGAGCGCGGGGCGGCGATGGTCGAGTTCGCGCTGATCCTGCCGCTGCTCGTCCTCGTCGTGTTCGGCGTGATCGAGTTCGGCGCCACGTTCAACGACTACCAGGCGATCCGTCAAGGCGTGCGAGAAGCGGCACGCGAAGGCGCCGTGGGGACGTTCGGTCCCGACTACGCGACCGACACGAACTGCCATCTCACCGGCGCGAGCGGCGCGACCGGCAACCTCAAGAACCTGATGTGCCTCACGAAGCACGAGGTGGGGCTCGACGGCAACAAGGTGCGGGTGAAGATCCTCTCTGGGGCGAGCGACTTCACCAGCGCGGGCACCTTCTCGAAGGACGACTCGATCATCGTCTGCGCGCAGTATCCGCTCTCCACGGTGACGGGCCTGTTCAGCCCGTTCCTGGGGGGCAAGTACCTGCGGGCCAAGGCGTCGATCCGCATCGAGAAGTCCGACATCACCGCCACGGGAGGCGAAGAAACCCCGCCGAGTGGAAGTGACTGGTCATGGTGCACGGTTGCCAAGTCCTCGCCCTGAAGCGTCGACGCGCCAACGCGTCGCGCGTGCATGACGACGAGCAGGGTTTGATCCTGGTCTTCGTCGTGATCATGATGGCCGTGCTGCTGGGCGTACTCGCGCTCGTCGTCGACATCGGAAACGCGCGGCAGCAGCGTCGCCAGGCCCAGACCGCGGCCGACGCGTCGGCGCTCGCGGGCGCCGAGGTGATCGAGACCTTCGGTCCCGGCTTCGACGGCTCGCCCAGCCAGTGGACCTCCGTCGTCCAGCAGGTGAAGGGGTACGCGAAGCAGAACTTCGGTGTGACCAACGCGGAGTGGGTGGGCTGCTCCGACCCCAGCGCGCTCACCTACAAGCCCGATGCCGGGAGCAGCAACTCGTGCATCTCGGCCGACTTCTCGCTGTGGTCGGCGCCGCTGCCCGGCGACCCGGTCAACACGGTGAACCGCCTTCGCGTGCGGCTCCCGCAGCGCACCATCAAGACCTTCTTCGGCGCGGTGTTGGGTGCCAACACCCTCAGCACCGGCGCCACGTCGATGGCCGCGGTCACGCGCACGTCGCGCACGATCACCAACAGCATCGACGTCACGACGCCCGGTGGTCCGTGCGCGCTCTGTGTGCTCGCGCCGAACGGGCTCGCGCTCGACGGTCAGAACGGCGACGTCACCATCACCGGTGGCGGTGTCGTCGTGAACTCGACCGCGGGCACCGCGGCGTCGCTGAACCCGAACGGGCACGTGAAGCTGAACACGCCGGGCAACACCATCGGTGGCCCGAACGCGCCGGCGAACTTCACTGGTGGCGGCTACTCGCCGACCCCGGTGCACAAGGATCCGGTGGCCGATCCGCTCGCCAACGTGCCGCAGTGCGGCAACGGCGGGTTGGGTGACGGCACGACCACCACCCCGCCCGCGGCGTGCCCGACCAACGTGATCAGCCAGAACGCGAAGAGTCTCGACCCGGTCGCATGTCCGATCGGCAAGACGCCCCCGTGTTTGTCGCCCGGGATCTACTTGAAGGGCATCGAGGGCTCGCACACGCTGCTTCCCGGCGTCTACGTGCTGAAGGACGACATCACGCTCAACGGCAACGACCTGCTCCAAGGCGACGGCGTGACGCTGTACATGGCGTGCAGCGGCTACCCGAGCCCCTGCGCGGCGAACACGGCGGGCGCCGGCATCAAGACCACGGGGAACGGCGCGCTGAAGCTCACCGCGCCGAGCACGACGGGTCACGTCTACAAGGGACTCGTGATCTTCGCCGACCGCAACAACACGGCAGTGCAGACGTTCCGCGGGAACGGCACCAACGAGAGCGGACCCCAGAGCGGCAGCTCGGGCACCATCTACCTCAAGTCGGGGACCCTCGACCTGCGCGGGAACGGCTACACGCTCGCCAGCATGATCATCACCAACAAATTCTCGATGAACGGAAACCCGTCGGCCGTCACCATCGCGTACGACCTCGACAAGAACTTCTACGTCGAGTCGCACCACTCCGAGACGTCGACCACCACGGCGTACTCCTACGACGCCATCGGCCTCATCGAGTAGGCACACCTCGGCGTGGCGCCCGGACGGCCGAAGGCTGATACCATGATCCTCTCTATGCAGCCGGACGCCCTCCTCCATTCGCAGGCGCACGCCGAGTACCGAGTACTCGTCATTCCGTAGCGAGCGCCACTCCGGCGCTCGCTTCTCAGCCGTCCGACCCCTCCCACACGCCGGGATCGGGGAGGGCGGTTTTTCGTTGCCCACACGCAGACCAGGAATTCGCCGACCAGGAATCAGGACCACGACATGACGTACCAGCTGGGGGTGATCGGGGGCGACGGCATCGGGCCCGAGGTGACGGCCGAGGCGGTCAAGTGCCTCGACGCTACGGGCGTCAAGTACGACGCCACCGTGTTCGACTTCGGATGGGAGCGCTACGAGCGTGACGGCACCGTCCTGCCCGACGACGATCTCGAAGCCATCCGCGCCCTCGACGCCGTGCTGTTCGGCGCGGTGGGGGCGCCAGCAGGCATGGGCTCCGGTGTCGTGGAGCGTGGGATCATCCTGCGTCTGCGCTTCGAGCTCGACCTCTTCGTGAACCTGCGGCCCTTCTCCGCTGCGCCGGATGCGCTCCACCCCGGCATCGACCTCACCGTCGTGCGCGAGAACACCGAAGGTGTCTACGCCGGTGAGGGCGGGTTCCTGCGCAAGGGCACGCCCCACGAGGTCGCGACACAGGGTTCCGTGAACACGCGCATGGGCGTGGAGCGGTGTGTCCGCTACGCGTTCGACCTCGCCGACACGAGCGAGCGCAAGCACCTCACGCTGGTGCACAAGACGAACGTGCTCACGTTCGCCGGCGACCTCTGGCAGCGCACGTTCAACGAGGTCGCGGCCGAGTACCCCGACGTGGCGACCGCCTACAACCACGTCGATGCCGCGTGCATCTACTTCGTCCAGGACCCGGGTCGTTACGACGTGATCGTCACGGACAACATCTTCGGCGACATCATCACCGACCTCGGCGGTGCTGTCGCCGGTGGCATCGGGCGCTCGGCGTCGGCCAACCTCAATCCCGCGCGCACCGGGCCATCGATGTTCGAGCCGGTGCACGGCTCCGCGCCCGACATCGCGGGTACCGGCACCGCCGACCCGCGCGCCGCGATCATGTCCGTCGCGATGATGCTCGAGTTCCTGGGCGAGGCCGCCGCGGGCGAGCGAGTACGTAGCGCCGTCGACGCGTCGGACGACGTCGACGGCACCACCACCGACATCGGCACAGCCATCGCCGGGCGCATCACTGCAGCCCGCGGAGCCTGAGAGGGAAACGACATGCCCATCGAGAAGACCGAGAAGATCTGGATGGACGGCGAGCTCGTGCCGTGGGACGAGGCGCAGGTGCACGTCCTCACGCACTCGTTGCACTACGGCTCGGGGGTGTTCGAGGGGATCCGCACGTACGCGACGTCGTCGGGTCCGGCGGTGTTCCGCCTCACCGACCACATCGCGCGGCTCGCCGACAGCGCCAAGCTCGTGATGATGGAGCTCCCGTACTCGGTCGACGAGCTCGTCGACGCGTGCAAGCTCACCGTTCGCGAGAGCGGACTCGACTCCTGTTACGTGCGTCCGATTGCGTTCCTCGGGTACGGCGAGATGGGGCTCAACCCCCTGCCGTGCACGGTGAACGTGTCGATCGCAGTGTGGCCGTGGGGTGCGTACCTCGGCGAGGAGAGCCTGGCGCACGGCGTGCGCATGAAGATCTCCTCGTGGAAGCGCATGGATCCGAACATCAACCCGATCGCCGCGAAGGGAACGGGGATCTACATCAACTCGAGCCTGGCCAAGGTCGAGGCGGTGCACGCCGGCTACGACGAGGCGATCCTGCTCAACAACCAGGGCTACGTCGCCGAGTGCACGGGCGAGAACCTCTTCGTCGTGAAGCACGGCGTGCTCAAGACCCCGCCGCTCTCCAGCGGCGCGCTCGAGGGCATCACCCGCGACTCGATCATGACCATCGCGCGCGACCTCGGGTACACGGTGGTGGAAGAGCAGATGCTGCGTCACGACCTCTACCTCGCCGATGAGGCGTTCCTCACCGGCACTGCAGCGGAGATCGTGCCGATCCGCTCGGTCGACGACCGCGTGATCGGCGACCCGGGGGAGATGACGCGCAAGCTCCAGGAGACCTACAACGCCGCGGTGCGCGGTCAAGTCGAGCAGTACAGGGACTGGTGTGAAGATGTCGGTTGAACCAGTAGTTGCAACTCGAGGCGCGCGTTGGCCCACGCGGGTCGAGATCTACGACACGACCCTGCGCGACGGCAGTCAGCTCGAGGGGATCTCGCTCACCGTCGACGACAAGTTGCGGATCGCCGAGCAACTCGACTGGCTCGGCGTCGACTTCATCGAGGCGGGCTGGCCGGGCGCCAATCCGAAGGACGACGAGTTCTTCCGGCGCGCGCCGAGCGAGCTCGTGCTCGACCACTCGATCCTGGTGGCCTTCGGCTCGACGCGGCGGGTGAAGGGAAAGGTCGACTCCGACGACACCTTGCGACACCTGCTCGAAGCGAACACGTCGACCGTGTGCATCGTCGGCAAGTCTTGGGACTACCACGTGCTGGAGGCGTTGCAGACGACGCTCGACGAAGGCGTCGCCATGGTCGCCGACTCCGTCGCCTTCCTGACCGCTGAAGGGCGCGACGTGTTCTACGACGCGGAGCACTTCTTCGACGGGTACCGGCGCAACCCGGAGTTCGGCCTGCGCGTGCTCGAGGGCGCAGCGTTGGCGGGGGCGACCCGGCTCGTGTTGTGCGACACCAATGGCGGCACGCTGCCCGACGAGGTCGAGCGCATCGTGGCTGAGGTGGTCGATTACTTCGGCAATGACGCCGTCGCGAACGGCGGCCGGCTCGGCGTGGCCGTGCACCTGCACGACGACGCCGGCACCGGGGTGGCGAACGCGCTCGCAGGCGTACGTGGCGGCGCGATGCAGGTGCAGGGCACGATCAACGGCTACGGCGAGCGCACCGGCAACTGCAACCTCACCACGATCATCCCGAACCTCAGCTTGAAGATGGGGATCGACACGATCCCGGCCGATCGGCTGGAACGCCTCACGCCGGTCGCGCATCACGTCGCCGAGCTGGTGAACATGAGCCTCAACCCGCAAGCGGCGTACGTGGGTGGATCGGCGTTCGCGCACAAGGCCGGGTTGCACGTGAGTGCGATCGCGAAGCGGCCCGACGCGTACGAGCACGTCGCCCCCGACTCGGTCGGCAACGGCACGCGGTTCGTGGTGTCGGAGCTCGCGGGCAAGAGCACCCTCACCATGAAGGCGCGCGAGCTCGGGCTCGAGCTCGACGGCCCCCAACTCAACGACCTCGTCGACACCCTCAAGCGGATGGAGCACGAGGGCTACCACTTCGAGGTGGCCGACGCGTCGCTCGAGCTCCTGATGCGGCGCGCCGGCGGCTGGGAGCAGTCCTGGTTCGAGGTGGAGTCGTTCCGGGTGATCACCGACGACGAGGATCCCGCGACCAGCTCGGGCATCACCACCGAGGCGACGATCAAGGTGCACGTCGGCGGTGAGCGCACCATCGCGACCGCCGAAGGGAATGGTCCGGTCAACGCCCTCGACACCGCGCTCCGCACTGCGATCGGCGACCGGTTCCCGGCGCTCGACCAGGTGCACCTCACCGACTACAAGGTGCGGGTGCTCGACACCGCAAAGGGCACCGGGGCGGTCACGCGGGTGCTGGTCGACTCCACCAACGGCGATCGCACGTGGACCACCATCGGCGTCAGCGAGAACATCATCGAGGCCTCGTGGCAGGCGTTGTTCGATTCACTGGTCTACGGCTTGCTCCAAGCCGAGGCGGGGAAGTAGCAACCGACCATGCCCACCGACCCGTTCGTCGCCCCGACCCTCGACGACCACCCCCGGCAGGAGCCCAACCTGGCGCCTGGTGTGCGGCTGCCGGCCGCGCGCGCGTGGGTGGCCGACCGACCCGGTGACCTCGCGACGGGGCAGCCCGAGGGCGCGCTGTTCGGCCGGCCGGGACCCAACATCGGGTACGCCGTCGCGCTCGCGCATCGGCTCCGGGACCGCCTCGACCTCGGCGCCCACGAGTCGGGCGACGACGCCCTCGCGGTGGTGGCCGAGCTCGCGATGAAGCGGGCGGCCTCCTTCGGGCGCGCACCAGTGATCACCGATGTCGAGATCGCGGCCACCCTGCTGGGATACGACGGTGAGGTCGACGCCGGGTTCGTCGCGTGGCGGATCGCCGCCGTGCACGGGGTGTCGCACGAATACCAGGCGCGTCGAGCGATGGTCGACGGCGTACCGGTCGCCGTGCTGCGCACGCCACCGAAGACGACCGCGCTGCTCGGCGAGGTTCGCGACGACCTGCGCACCTCGGTCGACGCCGCCTGAGCCGTTCCTAGACTTCCGACCCATGGCAACGATTCGCGTCCGCTATTCGCCCGCGCCGTCGGGCGAGCTCCACGTGGGCAGCGTGAGCACCGCGTTGTTCAACTGGTTGTTCGCGCGGCACCGGGCGGGGCTCGGTGACGACGCCACCTTCGTGTTGCGTA
Source organism: Acidimicrobiia bacterium (assembly GCA_040510575.1). GTDB lineage: Bacteria > Actinomycetota > Acidimicrobiia > IMCC26256 > DASPTH01 > DASUMF01. Next base: position 11,979 of record JBEVIU010000073.1, read on the forward strand.
TCGAGGACACCGACCGTTCCCGCACACGCGAGGAGTGGATCGACGGCATCCAGGAGACGCTGGGCTGGCTCGGGATCGACTGGGACGAAGGACCGTTCCGTCAGAGCGAGCGCTTCGAGCGGTACGCCGAGGCCGCGCGACGCCTCGTCGCCGAGGGGCGCGCCTACGAGTGCTTCTGCACCGAGGACGACGTGAAGGCGCGGAACGCGACCGGCACCGTGGCGGGGCGCACTCCCGGCTACGACGGCCACTGTCGCGACCTCGACGAGGCGGCACGCGAGGCGCAGCGCGCCGAGGGACGCACGTCGGTGGTGCGCTTCCGCACGCCCGACGAGGGCGCGAGCACCTTCGTCGACCTGATCCGTGGCGACGTGTCGGTGGAGTGGGTGAACATCCACGACTTCGTGATCCTGCGCTCCGACGGTTCGCCGATCTTCTTCCTCGCCAATGCCCTCGACGACATCGACCAGGCGATCACGCACGTAATCCGCGGCGAGGATCTCATCGACACGACTCACCGCGTGCTCGCGCTGCGCCGGGCATTGGGGGAAGCCGAGCAGCCGGTGTACGCGCACCTGCCGCTGATCCTCGCGGCCGACCGCTCGAAGTTGTCGAAGCGCCACGGCGCGGTCGCGGTCGAGGAGTTCCGCTCGCGCGGCTATCTCCCCGAAGCGATCATCAACTACCTCGCCCTGATGGGCTGGTCTCCAGGCGACGACGCAGGCGAGATCCTCTCGACCGACGAGCTCGCGGGACTGTTCGAGCTCGAGAAGGTCACCCACGCGTCGGCGGTCTTCGACGAGAAGAAGCTCGAGTGGATGAACGGCGAGTGGATGCGCCGCCTCGACACCGCCGAGCTCGGCGCCCGCATCGAGCCCGAGGTGCGAGCACGGTTCGGCGACCGCTTCAACGCCGCGGTCTTCGCCCACGCGGTCGCCATCGGCCAGGAGCGCTCGTCGACGCTCGTGCAGCTCGTCGAGCAGATGACGTGTCTCTTCGTGGCCGAAGACGACTTCTCGATCGACGACGACGCGTGGGCGCGACTCGTTTCGGTCGAGCGGGTCGGCGAGGTGCTCGACGCGGTGACCGCACACGTCGACCGCTGCGAGTGGACGGTCGAAGGCATCAACCTCGTCGGCGTGATCAAGGACCTCGGCCTCAAGCCCGGGAAGGTGATGGCCGCGGTGTACGTCGCGATCGAAGGACGCGCGCAGGGGCTCCCGGTGTTCGACGCGATCTGGCTCATCGGCCGGGAGCGCGCGCTGGTGCGGCTCCGCGCCGCCCGTGATCGACTCGGCCGCGATCTTCCGGTCTGAGGCCACGACTCCGGGTCGGTTCCCCTCGATCCGCTAGTCTGGGACGTCACCTTTCGGGGGTGGTGTAATCGGCAACACAGCAGGTTCTGGTCCTGCCTTTGGGGGTTCGAGTCCTCCCCCCCGAGCACGAATCCAGAGTTTTTCACCCGTCGGTCCAGCGATGGATCCAGCCATGGATTCGAGGCCCGGCCCCGTCGTCTAGTGGCCTAGGACGCCGCCCTCTCAAGGCGGTAACGGCAGTTCGAATCTGCTCGGGGCTACCACCAGAGCCCGGCCGTCACGGCCGGGCTCTTTCGCGCCCGTTGCACCCCGCGACCTGCACAAACGCGCGTCGCGCACGTCTTCTCGCGACGCGTCGCGCGCGTGTACGTGAACTCCGCGCGGAGGGTCTCGCGCCACGCGCGCACCGACGCGTTCGCGCCGCGAGTCGACGCGCGCGTGGCCGCACGAGCTCACGCGCGTCGTCGCGTGAAGCGCGGTCTGCACGCGTCGTGAAACGAAACGCGCGCGCATATCCACCTGCGCGACGGCGAACTGTCGTAGCCTCGAATCGTCATGTGACAACGTCAAGCGCGCGCAGAGCGGGCGATGCGCAACTGCGTCCATGCAATGCAATGCTTGACCTTTGCGCGCAAATGCGTTCAACTTCCTGGGAACACGCACACATTCGGAGGCAAGTGTGAACAAGGCAGAACTCGTCGACAAGATCGCGGAGCAAGCAGGTCTCAACAAGGCCGAGGCTGAGCGTGCGTTGAACGCGTTCATCGAGTCAATCCAGGGTGCCGTGTCGGCAGACGACAAGGTCACGCTCCCTGG
>JBEVIU010000074.1:0-14441 GCA_040510575.1 Acidimicrobiia bacterium
CCAGCGCGAGTGCGCCGAACGACACCATCCCCCGGCCACGTGGCCACCACCGCCCCACCACGACCAGTGCGACGGCGAGGAGGCACACGAGCACGACGACGACCGTCATCGCGATGCCCACCTGGCTGTCACGGAACAGTCCGTCGGTGTTGACGTCGACGATCGACTGCACGCGGGTCGTCAACGCACTCGTCGACGCGTGCGCCTCCATGCGGCGGCCTTCCATCGCTTCGGGCCGGTCGATGTCGAACAGGTTGAGGATCGTCGGCGCGACGTCGGTGATGCTGACGAATCCGTCGTGGCCGGTCGACGAGGACACGAGGAGCCCCGGGTCGAACCCGGGCGCTTGCACCGACGCGACGGTGAGGCCGTGCTCGCCGTCGGGCGGGACCGGTCCGAGGACGATCACCGCGTCGTGCGCGGGGTCGACCTCGTCGAGCAGCGCGCCGACGAGGCGATCGGTGTCGCGCAGCGCGCGCCGCATCAGTCGCTCGCCTTGCGCTTCGGACGCGAAACTCGATGCGAGCTCGGCGCGCACCAGGTCGGAGCCCTCCACGAGCACGACCGAACGGTCGGTGAACGACGACGTGAACCGACCGAGCACTGCGTCCTGGTCGAGCCGAACGCCGAACGGTGCCGTCGTGTCGCGCTGCAACAGGTCGGCATCGACCTGGCCGTCCGGGACGCGCCCGGCCGGCGTCATCAGCGCCGCCACCGCGGCGCGTCGATACGGCGGGACGCGCTGCGGCGGCGTGCTCGGGTCGGTGCCGTCGCCGTTGGCGATCACCGCACGGGACACCTTCGCAGCTGCGAGCTCGCCGCCGAGGAGCCCGACGTCGGCACCGAACAGCTCGGCGTCGTTCTCCTCCGTGACGTCGGCGACCGGGAGGTAGACGAGCCCCGAGCCGGGCGGCGTGCCCGTGCGCGACCGGAAGGCGACACCGGCCGAATCGGCACCGAACGACTCGTCGACCCCGAAGCCCTGACCTGAGGTTGCCGGCGCGGCCACTGCGCGCGCGCCCGCACCCAACGTCACGTAGCTGGCGCCGAGATTGGTCGGGCGCAGCGCGCCGTTCGTGACCAGCCCCCCGATCGCGGAGCGCGCGAACAGTCGATCGAGGTTCGGAAGATCAGCGTCGACGATGTCGGACCAGTCCACGTTGGGCAACGAGATCACGAGCACCCGGTCGACCGGTGCCGAGGAACCGGACGCGGTGTCGGCGGCGTGGGCTGCGCCTCCCGCCGCGCCGGCACCGGGCACGCCGACGAGCACGACGAGCAGCATCAGGAGTGCGGCGGCGCCCCCTGCCGGACGCGCCCTCACCCGCGACGGCTCACGAGCCGACCGGGGCCGGCAACGGGACCGTCTCCGCGCCCAGGCCGTAGTGACCGACCACCGGAGGCACCCGGAGGAGGTCCGCAAGGGCGAGCGCGACCGTCGGCGGGCCCTGCGGACGATCGAGGTCGTCGACGGTCGAGACGATGGTCGACAGGCTGCTGCGCCGCAGTTGCACGAAGGCAGTGCCTCGATCACCCGCGTCGGTTGCAGTGGCGTCGTAGACGTCGCCGACGACGAGTGGGAGCAGGTCGGCACTGATCGCCGTCGCGGCCGGCATCACGACGTCGGACGACGCCACGTCACCGTTGGTCCCGACCACCAGGACGATCGATGCCGAGAGGCCCGGGAACTGCACCACGGTCCCGCCGCCCTGCGGTCCGTCGAAGCTCACGAAGCCGGCCTCGTCGAGCGCCACGAGCACGTCGTCGCCCGGCGTCGCCTCCACGTCGGACGGCGCCTCCGCGAACCGGGCCGCGAGCTGCTGCCACGCCTGGTCGCGCAGCGCCGCAGGCCGGCGCGCGGTGGACCCGATGGCATTGGCCAACGAGCTGATCTGCTCGGGGGTCTCCAGCGACCACGGGCTCTCCAGCCAGAGCACACCGGTCACGTTGGCGCCGCCGCTCGTCAGCGCGGCGACGGTGTCGTTGACGCGGTCGCCGTCGACGCCGCGCACCGCCACGACGCCGACGTCGACGTTGGTGAGCCGCGACGTCAGCGCCTGCTTGGCCAGCCCGGCCATGTACGCGTCCTTCTCGCCGATCTGGGACTTCAGCAGGTCGTTCTCGGCCTTGATCTGGTTCGAGCGCTCCTCGACGGTGTTCAGCCGGTTGTCGAGCGCGTCGACCACGCCGCGGTCGACCACGCCCGCGCCGATCACCACGCCCAGCGCGAGGGCGAGGAAGATCGCGACGAGCGATGCGAGGTGGAACCGGAAGTTGATCATCAGCCGCCGAAGAAGTCCTTGAGGGTGACCCACACGCCACGTGCGAACACGTGGATGGGCTCGGCGACGATACCGACCACGACCATCGCGAGGAGGGCAGCTCCCACGAGGAACGCGATGTCCATCCTGCGCATCCGTCCCTCGTACAGCCGGCTCACGCCCTTCGCGTCGACGAGCACAGGCCCGAGTCGCAACCGGGTGAGGAACGTCGACGCCATGCCGGGTCGACCCTTGTCGAGGAACTCCACCATCGTCGCATGTGTGCCGACCGCCACGATCAACTGCGCACCCGATTCGAAGGCGAGCAGCATGGCGACGTCTTCGCTGGTGCCGTCGACGACGAATTCGTGGTAGTCGACGCCCCAGTCGAGGAGGTTCTCGCGTCCGGGCGCGCGTCCGTCGGGATGCACATGGTGCACGAGCTCGGCACCGCAGTGCAGGGCGGGCTCCGACACGGAGTCGAAGTCTCCGATGATGATGTCGGGCTTGAGGCCGATGTCGAGCAGCGCGTCGGCGCCGCCGTCGACGCCGATGAGCGAGGGCGCGTACTCGCGGATGTAGGGCCGCAACGCCGCGAGGTCGCTCTTGTAGTCGTGGCCCCGCACGACCACCAGCGCGTGACGACCTTTGAACTTCGTGTGCAGGGGCGGCAGGTTGATCGGCTCGAATGTGAGCCGCGCCTCGCGACGGATGTACTCGAGCGTGTTCTCCGCGAAGCGCTCGAGCTCGACGCCGATCGACGAGCGCGCCACCTCCATCTCCGCTTCGATCTCGTCGGCGTGGAGCGTCGTTCCCGACGCGACCACCTCGTCGCCGCACCAGATCTCGCCGTCGACGATGCGGATGCGATCACCGTCGTGCACCCGCTCGAACAGGTCCGGACCGGCCGCGTCGAGCAGTGGGATCCCGGCGTTCACCACGCGGATCGGGCCGACGTTGGGGTACCGCCCCGAGATCGACGTGCCCGCGTTCACGACCGCGGCGACGCCCGACTCGATCAACCCGTCGGCCGCGACGCGGTCGAGGTCGGTGTGGTCGATCACCGCGATGTCGCCCGGTTGCAGGCGGCGGATGAGGTCCTTCGTGCGCGCACCCACCCGCGCCGTCCCCTCCACCGCCGACGTCTTCGATCGCGACCGCCTGAACAGCTTCATCGTTGCGCCGCGGCATTCCGTTCGGCCACGGAGGCGGCATTCCGTTCGGCCACGGAGGCGGCATTCCGTTCGGCCACGGAGGCGGCAGTCGCGAGCAGCTCCGCCGCGTGCTTGCGGGCATGCGCCGAGCTGCCCACCCCGGCGAGCATCCGTGACAGCTCGGCGACCCGGTCGGTGCCATCCACCACCTGGGCGCGCGCGACCGTGCGTTCGTCGGCTCGTCCGCCCGGTTCCGTCTCGACCACCTTCTCCACCACCACCTGCGTGTCGGCGAACGCCGCCACCTGTGCGAGGTGGGTGACACACAACACCTGGTGACGCGCACCGAGCGTCGCGAGCAGTCGGCCCACCGCCGTGCCCGCCTCCCCACCGATGCCTGCGTCGACCTCGTCGAACACGAGGGTGGGCGGTGCCGCGGTGAGGACCACGCGCACCGCCAGCATCGCACGCGACAACTCGCCCCCGGACGCGGCCCGCGCCAAGGGCCGGGCGCCCTCGCCCGGATTCGGCGCGAGCAGGAACGTCACCAGATCGGCGCCGTCGTCGGTGGGCTCCGCCGGCTCGACCAGCACCTCGACCCGGGCGTGTGGCATCGCCAGCTCGTGCAGGTGCGTCTCCACTGCGCGAGCCAGGGGATCCGCGATCCGCCGGCGTGCCACGGAGAGGCGCTCGGCCGCCGCGACCACTTCCCGCGTGATCGCCTCGGCGCGTGCTTCGTGCTCGGCCGCACGCGCCTCGTAGCCCTCGAGCTCGGCCAGACGACCTTCGGTCTCGGTGGCGTACGCCATCACGTCGGACAGCGAGTCGCCGTACTTGCGCAGGAGCTCCCGGAGTCGATTCCGCCGCGCCCGCACCGTGTCGAGGCGGGCTGGATCGTCGGTGATGCGGTCGGCCGCGAACCGCAGCTCGCGCTCGACGTCGGCCACCTCGGCCTGGGCGGCGCGCAACCGTTCGGCGAGCTCCGCGAACGGTGCCCGGCCGTCGACATCGGCCAGCGCGCTACCGAGGGCATCGAGTGCGGGTCCTTCCAGCGCCGCGTACGCGCGCGCCAGCGCTTCCTGGTGCGCGGTCGCGTCCGCGAGCAGCTCCTCCTCCCGTTCGAGCACTGCGTCCTCGTCCGGATCGTCGAGGCCGGCGTCCGCGAGCTCCTCCACCTGGAAGCGCAGGAGATCGATCTCTCGGGCGCGCGCTCGGGCGTCGCCACCGAGCGCGCCGAGCGCCCGCGTCACCTCGCGGGCGTCGTCACGCGCCGCTCGCAGCTCGTCGAGCGCCGAGAGCGCGTCGGCGCCCGCGTAGCGATCGAGGGCGTCACGCTGCACCGCTGGGTCGAGCAGCGACTGGTGTGCATGCTGGCCGTGCAGATCGACGAGTGACGCGCCGCGCTCGGCGAGCTCGGCGGCTGTCGCGAGGCGTCCGTCGACGTACGCGCGGCTCCGACCGTCGCGCGGGATCACCCGGGCGAGCACCGTCTCGGTCCCGTCGTCGTCGACGAAACGGCCCTCGACGCGCGCCTCGTCGGCGCCGTCGCGCACCAGTGACGCGTCGGCGCGTCCGCCCACGAGCAACTCGACCGCTTCCACCAGCAAGGTCTTGCCGGCGCCCGTCTCGCCGGTGATCGCGGTGAGCCCGGCACCGAGGATCAGGTCGAGGTCGGCGACGATCCCGAGATCGACCACGTGGAGCTCAGCCAGCACGGGTCGCCTAGCGGTCGGCGAGGCCGAACTTGGCCTTCAGGATCTGGTGGAAGTCACGGCGTCCGAAGGTGACGATGCGCGCCGGGAGCGGCGCCGCGGTGCAGGTGACGGTGTCTCCGGCTGCGAGCTCGCCCCGCTCCAGGCCGTCGGCGGTGAGCGTGACCGCGCGGTCGTCGGACACCACGAAGCGCACCGACTCCTCGGCGTCGAGCACGAGTGACCGGTCGAACAGCATGTGCGGCGACACCGGCGTGAGCAGCAGGCATCGCATGCGGGGCGACACGATCGGCCCGCGCGCGGAGAACGAGTACGCCGTGGAACCCGTGGGCGTGGCGACGATCACGCCGTCGGCCGCGTACGTGGTGAAGAACGTGCCGTTGATCTCCACCTCGAGTCGCGCGAGACGGCCGGTGTGCAACTTCTCCAGCACCGCTTCGTTGAGCGCGAACCAGCGGCCCGCAGCGGGGCCCGCAGAGGCCACATCGACTGCGAGCACCATCCGCTCGTCGACGTCGTAGGCGTCGGTCACGAGTCGCTCGAGCGCCTGGTCGAAGTCGGGGGGCTCCACTTCGGCGAGGTAGCCGAGTTGACCGACGTTCACGCCGAAGACCGGCACGCCGGCCTCGTAGACGAGGTCGACCGTTCGCAGCATCGTGCCGTCGCCGCCCAACGAGATCACGAGGTCGAGACCATCGGCGAACTCGGTGCCCGCCGCCGCGAGGTGGTGGAGCCCGGCCGCCTCGGCGTCGGTGTCGGGCACGCGCACGGCGACGCCCCGGTCCGCCAACCACGATGCCGCGTGCTTGGCCAGCTCGGCCGCGTCGCCCCGTTCGCGGTGCGGCACCAGGCCGACGGTCCGAATCGTCGTCATCGTGCTGCCACCCCCTCGAGCACCGCATCGAGGCTGGCGTCGTCCGCCGGTCCGCGTCCGCTCGCCGCGATCGCCGCGCCGTGCAGTGCGTGGAACAGGAATTCGGTGTTGCCGTCGGCGCCGCGCAGCGGCGATGCGACCACGTCGATCACCGTGATTCCGAGCGCGGCGAGCCCGTCGCGCACCTCCCGCAGCACGGCCCGGTGCACCTCGGGATCACGCACGATGCCGCCCTTCCCGACCCGCGCCCGGCCCGCTTCGAACTGCGGCTTCACGAGCAGCACGAACGCCGCGCCCCGCGCAGCGCATGCCGCCAGGGCCGGAGCAACCGTGAGCAAGGAGATGAAGGACAGATCGGCCACCACGAGGTCGACGGCACCACCGATCGCCGCCGCGTCGAGCTCGCGCACGTTCGTGCGCTCCATCACGGTCACCCGCGGATCGTTGCGGATCGACCATGCCAACTGGCCGCGTCCGACGTCGACGGCCACCACCTGCGCTGCGCCGTACTGGAGGAGACAGTCGGTGAACCCACCGGTGGACGCACCCGCGTCGAGGGCTCGACGCCCAACCGGCGCCACCGAGAAGGCGTCGAGTGCAGCCGCGAGCTTCTCGCCCCCGCGCGAGACGAAGCGGGGTGGCGAGCCGGTGAGCGCGATGGACTCGGCCGGATTCACGAGTCGCGCCGGCGCGTCGGCCCGGCTCCCCGCGACGAGCACGCGTCCGGCCGTGATCGCATCCACCGCCTGCGACCGGCTCCCGAGCAGGCCGCGACGCACGAGCTCGGCGTCGAGGCGTCGCCGCACGGTCACCGCCGCAGGATAGGCGGCAGGGTTTGCTTGTCAGGTGAGCGCGGCGATGAGCTGGGGCGCCAGGGTGCCGAGATCGGTGGCGACGAACGGCGGCGGGGGCGACGGGATCGCCTCACCACCCGGCGGCGCGACTGCGGCGGTCACGCCGGAGAGCACGAGCCCGAACGGCCAGTCGAGCGCGGCGGCGAGCGCCCCGTCGGACGACGGCCGGTCGCCGACGACCACGCCGCGGAGACCGAACCGGGCCCGCACGAGGTCCACGGTGGCGCGTTCCGGCTTGCCCGCGACCAGCGGCTGACATCCCGACGCCACCGCGACTGCGGCGGTGATCGCACCGGTGCCAGGGAGCATCCGGCCCCCGGGCATCGGGTACGTGGCGTCGAGGTTCGTCGCGACGAAGCGGGCCCCGTCGCGAACCGCACTCGACGCCCGGTCGAGCTCGTCGAAGTCGAAGTCGCGGTGGAACCCGACCACGACCGCCTCGGCCGGCTGCTCTCTCACCGGGGTGAGGCCAACCGACAGGAGCGCTTCCACCACTCCGGGACCGGCACACGCGAGCACCCGGGTACCGGGCGCGAGCATCCCCGCGAGGAGCGACGCGGCCGCGACGGCGCTGGTCAGGACGTCGTCGGGTTCGGCCGGCACGCCGAACCGGGTGAGCTTGTCGGCCACCTCGGCGAGCGGCTGGCTCGAGTTGTTCGACACGAACCCCACGCGCAACCCGGCGTCCCGGAGCGCCTGGACGCCCGCGGCCGCGGGTGTGATCGGCTCGTCACCCCGCCAGATCACGCCGTCGAGATCGCAACACACCACGGGGGGCTGCTCCCGCTCGATGGAGTCGCTCACCCGTCGTCCTCGGCGACCCTCGCCAGCGCCCCCTGGTAATCGGGCTGGTCGGGCCGCATGGCCACCGCCAGCTTGAGGTGACCACGCGCCGCGGGACGGTCGCCCTGGCGCATGAGGCACAACCCGAGGCCGAAGTGCGCGTAGTCGTTCACCGGCTCGAGCTCGACGGCGCGCTCGAACTCGCGTCGGGCGGCCGAGAAACGCCCGGTTCGGTAGTAGGCACGAGCGAGCGTCTCGCGCACCGACCCCTTGTCGGGCTCCAGCTCGCGAGCGCGCTCCAGCGCGATCACCGCGGCGTGCGGGTTGTTCGACGCCAGGAGGCGGCTGCCTTCCTGGTACGCCTCGTAGGCCGACTCCATGCCGTGCTCCGTTTTCGTGGATCTGGTGCTCGGGCGCCGCGAAGAATTCCCTGTGCGGCGGCGCTGCCCGGTTGAATGGCAGCAGTGCCCGATTTTGTTCCCTTCCGCGCGCTGCGCTTCGTGCCCGATGTCGCGATCACGGGCGCGACTCGGCCCGGTGATCTCACCCGGGTGTGCGCTCCACCCTACGACGTGATCGAGCCCGAGGATCGCGCTGCGCTCCTCGACATCGACCCGCGCAACATGGTGCGCCTCATCCTCCCCGACACCTACGACGACGCCGCGGCGACGTTGGCGCGCTGGCGCGCGAGCGGCTTGCTCGCGGCCGACGGGCAGTCCAGCTTCTCGGTGTACCGGATGACGTTCACCGGCGACGACGGCAGGCCCACCACCACGACCGGCGTGATCGGCGCGCTGGCGCTCGATCCCGGCGCGGTGCTCCCCCACGAGCGCACGTTGCCCAAGGCGAAGTCCGATCGGCTCGAGCTCCTGCGCGCGACGCGCGCCAACCTCGAGCCGGTGTGGGGGATCTCGCTCGCCGGCGGGTTGTCGGCGCTCTTGAAGCCGACCGGGCCGCCGCTCGCGCGCGCCGACGACGCCGACGGCGTGCTGCACGAGCTCTGGCGGATCGACGATCCCGCCCGCATCGCTGCGATCCACGCGGCGGTGTCCGGCGATGCGGTGGTGCTCGCCGACGGCCACCACCGCTACGAGACGTCGTGCACGTACCGCGACGAGCGGAACGCCGAAGGCATCGCGGATCCGGCCGCCGGCTTCATCATGATCCTGATCGTCGAGCTCGCCGACGACGAGCTCTGCGTGCGCGCCATCCACCGCCTGCTGCACGGCACCGGGGGCATCGACCTGCGCGCCGCGCTCGAACCGTGGTTCACCGTGCGCGACGCGGGGCCGAACACTTCCGACGGTGTGCTCGCGCTCGAGGCATCGATGCACACCGACGGTGGGCTCGGCCTCGTCGACCATGGCGGTTTGGCGCTCTTGCTCCCCCGCGCCGAGCTCGACGCGGCGATGACCGCGCTGCCGGCCGCGCTGCACGACGTCGACTCCGCCCGGTTCGACGTGGGCGTGCTCCCGGCCCTGGGCGACGCGACGCTGGCCTACCGCAACGACGCGCGCACGGTCGCCGCGCAGGTCGCGAAGGGCGCAGCCGACGCGGCCGTGCTGCTCCGACCCGTCTCGGTCGCGACGATCAGAGCCGCGGCGGCCGACGGGGTGCGGATGCCGGAGAAGACCACGTTCTTCGCCCCGAAGCCGCGCACCGGCATGGTGATGCGCGCGTTCGAGGATGAAGTGGGCGGCGACGCAACGAGCGACTAGACCCGCCCCGACTCGATCTGGGCGACTAGTTCACGGTCCAGGTCGCGCCGGAGCCGAGCAGCGCTCCGAGGTCGCCGGGGCCCGAGCGCTCCGAGGCGCGCACCAGCTGCGCCTGGACTTCCTGCTCGTAGGCCGGCCTCGACACGTCGCGGAACACGCCGCACGGTGTGGGCATGGTGGGTTGCGAGGCGATCCGAGAGAGCGCGAACGCCAGCGCGGGGTCTTCCCGGTGCTCGTCGTGGACGAGCAACGCCGCTTCGCCCACGTCGGCCACGTTCACGATCTCGCACTCGCCGAACGAGTTGAGGATGATGCCGCGCTCGCGATCAGCACCGAAGCGGATCGGCTGACCGTGCTCGAGCTCGATGATCATGTCGGCGCGGGCTTCCTTCGCCGTGATGCTCTCGAACGCACCGTCGTTGAACACGTTGCAGTTCTGGTAGATCTCCACGAACGCGCTGCCCTCGTGCTGATGGGCCCGACGGAACGCGTTGATCATGCCGTTGCGGTCCATGTCGTGGGTGCGTGCCACGAAGGTGGCCTCCGCGGCGAGCGCGACCGACACCGGGTTGAACGGCGTGTCGAGCGAACCGAACGGCGACGACTTCGTGATCTTGCCCACCTCGCTCGTGGGTGAGTACTGGCCCTTCGTGAGGCCGTAGATCTGGTTGTTGAACATGATGATCTTCAGGCTCACGTTGCGGCGCAGCGCATGGATCAGGTGGTTGCCGCCGATGGAGAGCATGTCGCCGTCGCCGCCGATGACCCACACGTCGAGGTCGGGACGAGCCAACGCGATACCGGTGGCGACCGCGGGCGCCCGACCGTGGATCGAGTGCAGGCCGTAGGTGTTCATGTAGTACGGGAACCGCGCCGCGCACCCGATGCCCGAGACGAACACGAGGTTCTCGGGCCGCACCCCGAGGTTGGCCAGCTCGAGCTGCATGGCCGCGAGGATCGAGTAGTCGCCGCATCCGGGGCACCAGCGCACTTCCTGGTCGGACTGGAAGTCCTTGCGCCCGAGCTTCACCGCAACGCCGCCGTCGCCTTCTTCGTTGCCCGTGGCGTCGCTGCCGGTGGCGCCGTTGCTCACAGCTCCGTTGGTGGTCTCGTTGTCAGCCATCGATCATCTCCACGAGCTTGGACTCGATCTCGCCTGCACTGAACGGCAGGCCCTGGATTTTGGTGAGCGACTGGGCGTCGACGAGGAACTCGGCGCGCACCAGTCGGGAGAGCTGCCCCATGTTCATCTCGGGGACGAGCACGCTGCGGTACGAGCGCAGGACGTCGCCGAGGTTCGACGGGAACGGATTGAGGTGCATGACCTGCGCATGGTCGACGTTGCGGCCGCCGGCACGAACCCGCCGCACCGCCTCCGAGATCGGGCCCCAGGTGCTGCCCCACCCGAGCACGAGCACGTCGGCGTCGCCCTCGTGATCGACGGCGAGCTCGGGGATGTCACGGGCGATCCCCGCCACCTTGTCGGCGCGGATGTGGGTCATGAGCTCGTGGTTCTCGGGCTCGTAATTGATGTTGCCCGTGCCTTCCTGCTTCTCGATGCCGCCGATGCGGTGCATGAGCCCGGGCGTTCCGGGGATCGCCCACGGCCGGGCGAGGGTCTCGGGGTCGCGCAGGTAGGGCCAGAACTCGTCGCCGTGGTTCGGCCCTTCCGCGAAGGGCACCGAGATGTCCGGCAGATCCTCGACGTCGGGGAGCTTCCAGGGCTCCGAGCCGTTCGCGACATACCCGTCGGTGAGCAGGATGACCGGCGTGCGGTACTTGAGCGCGAGGCGCACCGCCTCGAACGCGGCGTCGAAGCAGTGACTGGGCGACTGCGCCGCCACGATGGGCAGCGGCGACTCGCCATGGCGGCCGTACATCGCCAGCAACAGGTCGGACTGCTCGGTCTTGGTGGGGAGCCCGGTCGACGGGCCGCCGCGCTGCACGTCGATGAGCACGAGCGGCAGCTCGAGGCTGATCGCGAGCCCGAGCGCCTCCGACTTCAGGTCGACGCCGGGCCCGCTGGTTGCGGTCACGCCGAGGTGGCCCGAGAAGGCGCCGCCGATGGCGACGGCCGCGGCTGCGATCTCGTCCTCGGCCTGCAGCGTGCGGATCCCGAAGTTCTTGTGCTTCGACAGCTCGTGGAGGATGTCGGACGCCGGGGTGATCGGGTACGACGCGTAGAGGATCGGCAGCTTCGCCAGCTGTGCGCCTGCGATGATCCCGTACGCGGTCGCGAGGTTGCCGGTGATGTTGCGGTACCGGCCGGGCTCGAGGCGTGCGGGTTGGATCTCGTACGGGTGCTCGAACAGCTCCGCCGTCTCGGCGAAGTGCAGACCCGCCTTGAACGCGGCCATGTTCGCGTCGCGCACCTGCGGGCGGGCGGAGAAGCGCTCGCCGATCCACTCGATCGTGGGGTCGACGGGACGGGTGTACATCCAGCTGATGAGCCCGAGGGCGAAGAAGTTCTTCGACCGCTCGGCGTCGCGCGGCTTCACACCGAGCGGCTCGCACGACTTCTGGGTGATCGCGGTCATCGGCACCTGCACCACGCGGTACGCCAAGAGCGAGCCGTCGTCGAGCGGGTTGATCTCGTAGCCGACCTTCTTGAGGTTGCGCTCCTCGAACGCGTCGGAGTTCACGAGGATCGTCGACCCCGGCGGGAGCTCGGCGATGTTCGCCTTGAGCGCAGCCGGGTTCATGGCCACGAGCACGTTCGGCGCATCACCGGCGGTGAGGATGTCGTGGTCCGAGATGTGCACCTGGAACGACGACACGCCGGCGATGGTGCCGGCTGGCGCGCGGATCTCGGCCGGGAAGTTCGGCATGGTTGCCAGATCGTTCCCGAACACTGCGCTCACGTCGGTGAACCGGTCACCGGTGAGTTGCATGCCGTCGCCGGAGTCGCCGGCGAACCGGATCACGACCTCGTCGAGGCGCTCGGGCACGAGCGATGTGGTCTCTGCTGTCACGCGGTCCTCACTCCGTTGTGTGGACACCCAGCTGACCTGGATCAGGTGGGATTCAGTTGTGGACGTCCTGCGACGCCATTGTGACGGGACAGGAACGTCCCGGGCGCGCGGCTCCGGGCGATCCGTCCGAACGGCCAGAGTCGATCATATCGACGCCTCACTCTGACTACGGGATGCCAGGGCCTCGGCCTGAGCGGTTTCACGTCACCGAAACGTTCGTCACTCGTCACTCGAGCACCTCCAACGCGGCGTGGGCCCGGCGCAGCGCGGCGTCGATGCGCCGCCGATCGCGGCACCGCCCGACGAGCTCGGCTTCGACGTCGACGCGCGATCGCACGCCGCCCGGCTGTTGGTAGAAGCGCCGCCGGAGCCGTCCGACGACGATCAGGACGTCGCCCGCGGCCACGGTCTCGAGCCAGGCCGGAGGGTCCCATGCGGTGACCGGGACCGATGTGGCGCGCCCATCGCTCGCGGGGCACCGCAGTGCGAAGGTGGCCAGACGGGACCCGGACTCGAGCACGCGGATCTCGGGTGCGGCGGAGCATGCACCGCTCAGCACGCTCAGGTTCACGCCGGTGACGTCGGGATCGGGGGTGTCGGATCGCGCCATCGTTCATTCCTCCAGTTCGAGTGTTCGACGTGGAGGAAGCACGAGGGGAGTCGAGATGACCCTACGGCGAGGGTGCGACACTCATCCCGGCGCGCTCGATCCGGGCGCGCTCGATCCGGGCGCTCCGGCCGGAGGCCGGATCAGGCGAGCGTGGCGAGGCGCTCCGCGACGTCGGCGTACGACGCGTCGGCGCGCCGCACGCGATCGAAGAGGTCCCGGGCGACGGCATGGTTGCCGGCCCGATCCTCGAGATCGGCGAGGGCGTACCAGAGCCTCAGGTGGTGCTCCTTGGGATTGCTCACCGAGCCGGCGCGCTTGCGCAGGATGAGCAACGCCTGGGAGAGCTTCCCCTGGTCGGCGAGCGCACCGGCGTACACGATGCGACCTTCCGCGACCGCCTCCGCGTTCGGTGACACGTCGGCGAGGTCGCGCCACGCGTCGTCGACCTTGCGCCACCGGCGCTGGGCTCGGTAGCAGTCCATCAGGACCGGGTTCTGGTCGACGGAACCCGAGAGCTCCGCGTAGGCCTCGAGCTCCTTGGTCGCCGCGGCGTAGTTGCCGATCCGGTACTGGCAGAGCCCCACCAGCTCTCGCACGCTCGGGGAGTCGGGCAGCTGCTCGCGCAGCGGGCGCATGATGCGGAGCGCGTCGCGCTCGCGGTCGTTGGCGAACGCGTCGGCCGCGTCCATGAGCAGGCGCACGAATTTGTCGCCGTTGCGCCCGGCGAGCCGACGGATCTCGACGTCGACGTCGGTCGGTCCTGAGCGCCGGCGCCGTCGTTTGCTGGGCGCATCGGCGGGGGCGCGACGGGTGGTGCGCGACGCAGGTTTCTCGCGGCGCTCCCCCACGGTGCGCAGTGCGGGACGCTTGGCGGCGCCCCGCTCGGGAGCGGGCTCCGCGCGACGGCCGGGCCTGGTCCGTCGGTCGCTGCCGTCCCGGGTCCGCTCGTCGCGATCGTCGGTCGGGAACGGGCCGAACCCGCCGGCGCTGCGCCGCGGGGTGCCGTCGGTACGCGTCCCCGAGGATCGTGACGGTCCCGATGCTCTCTGCGGTGCCGACGAGCGCGGTCCCGACGAGCGCGGTCCCGCCGAGCGCGAGGCGCCTGCGCGCTTGACCGGACTCGTCGAGCGCTTCGCCGAACCACCGGGGCGCTCCGAACGCTCGGTGCGCTTCACCGGACTCGTCGAACGCTTCGCCGGGCTGCTCGAACGCTTGACCGGGCTGCTCGATCGTTCGGTCCGCTTGGCGCTGCCACCGGTCCGCTTGGCGCCGGCGGTGGGTCGCTTCGTCGGGGACCGCTTCCCGGCGGCGGCGGAGCCCTTCGCGCCCTTGGCCGCGCTCGCTGAGCGCTTGGGAGCACCCTTGGCCGAACCCTTGGCCGAACCCTTGGCGGCGGCGCGACGAGGCTGACCGTCGGTTCGCTTCGGCTGGCTGCGGCTCTGGCCGCCGCGACGTTGGTCGCTCATGATGTCCCGATCTGCTTCGTGGCCGACCGCCCGAGGT
>JBEVIU010000075.1:0-14273 GCA_040510575.1 Acidimicrobiia bacterium
CTCGTTGACGAAATTCCGGTCGTCGGAATAGACCTTCTTGTTCGGCGTCGAGACGACGAACAGTCCGTCGGGTGCCAACGCGCGCTGCGCGTTGGCGATGACGTCGTCGGGCGACGCCACGTGTTCGATCGCCTCGAAGCACAC
Organism: Acidimicrobiia bacterium; assembly: GCA_040510575.1. Classification (GTDB taxonomy): domain Bacteria; phylum Actinomycetota; class Acidimicrobiia; order IMCC26256; family DASPTH01; genus DASUMF01. The sequence continues at coordinate 145 of JBEVIU010000075.1, forward strand.
GACGAGGTCGAAGCCGGGAGCGACCGCCGAAGCCTCGGCCATGTCGGCCACCTCGAAGCTGACCGTTGGACTGCCGTACTTCGCGTTGGCGTGCGCGACGGCGGCCGGGTCGATGTCGACGCCGAGTGCACGGCTCGCGCGCGAGGCGAGGAGTGCGGTGCCATAGCCCTCGCCGCTGCCGAGGTCGAGCACGTTGCGGCCGTCGGCGAGGGCCGAGGCGAGCAGATAACGATGGACGTGCTCGTACGCGATCAGCGACCCACCCTCGTGGGGGATGTACCGCTCTCCGGTCCACGGGAGGTCGTCCCGCGCGTCTTCACCCACGATCACGCGACGTTAGCCCACCTCTGGAGTGCGATTTCGCCGCCTTCGAGCCATCTGCGCAGCCAGGCGCGCAAGATCCTGCCACGCACCGCGTCGCGCCAGGTCCACGACGCGGTCGAGGCGCGCGCGGGTGACGGACGGCATGAGATCGGCGCCACGCCCGATCGCGTTCCGGGTCGACGACGCCAGCAGGTCCGGGCTGCGGACCGGGTCCGCACAGAAGCCCACGAGCGGCCGGAGCACCAGCGGCCACTGGTACCCGTGCCCGAGTTGACGCGCCGCGGCGGCCATCTCCGCGCGCCGTTGATCGTCGAAGAGCACGCCGTACAGCGCCTCCTCGAGGGCCGCCTCGTCCTCGGGCGGAACCGCAACGCCGGCGCCGGCGCCGACGAGCAGGTCGGCGAGCACGTCGCCTTCGGTGGCGACCGTCGGCAGACCCGCCCACAGGTAGTCGAGGATGCGGGTGCGGAAGGAGTAGGCCGTCTCGACGTGCCCGGCATGCGCGCTCACGCCGACGTCCGCCTCGAGCAGGTAGCTGCCGCGCTCGTCGTAGTCGATCCATTGCTCGAAGAACACGTGCGCGCCCACGAGACCGCGCTCGTGCGCGAGGTGGCGTGCACGGTCGCTCATGAGGGTGTTCGCCACCGTGGGGTTCGGGTGCGACACGCCACCGAACACGAGCTTGACCCGTGCGTCGCGCTGGCGCAGGCGATCGACGGCGCCGATGAGGGTGAGCGGATCGAACCAGTTGTAGATGCCGCCGCCCCAGAAGATGACGCGGTCGGATGCGTCGATCCCGGGCACGACGCCGCGCAACGCCGGTGCCGTGTGACGGGGCGGTTCCTCCGTGATGCCGAACGGGACGACGGCGAGCAGGTGCTCCATCGACGGGTCGGACTCGTACGTGATCTCGTTCACGCGACCGACCGCGGCCAGTTGACCGAGCCAGAAGTCGCGTTGGCGCACGCTCGCGCACAGGAAGAAGTCGCCGCGCCGGAGTTGCTCGTTCATCACGTCGAGCGACACCCCGATTGCGGCACGACGTTGGTCGGGCGCCGACGCGCGGGTGAACTCGAGCGCTTCGAGGTGGAAGGGGTCGTACAGGTCGACGACCAACACGCACGACGAGTCGCGCAGCTTCGGCGAGCGCCGCAGCACGTCGCCCTGCACGACGGCGACGTCGACCCGGCTGCCGAGGGCGTCGAGCTCCGCGACCGACACGTGTGCGCACCGGAACGACTCGCTGCGCCGATCACAGCGCTCCGTGGTGAGCAGCTCGACGTCGTGACCCGAACCGGCCAGGACCCGGGCCATGTGCCAGGCGCGAATCGCGGGCCCGGCCATCTTCGGGGCGATCACCTCGGTGGTGACGACGGCGATGCGGTGACCCGTCACGAGCGATGCACGCTATCGGGACGCCCGTCGACGGGCAGGACAGGTCCGGTCACGAGAGCAGGGCGCGTGGCAACAGGTCCATGCCCGTGCCGGTGAGGATGGCGAGGTACATCAGGCCGGTCGCCGCCATCACCGCCGAGTACGACGGCTCTTTCAACGCCTGCCAGGTGGCGATCACCAGGCCGATCGTGGTGATGCACGCGATCACCCACATCCACCCGATGAGCCCGGCGTAGCCGTCGTCGATCGTGCCCGAGATCACCGAGAGCATCCCGGTCGGGATCAGCCACACCGCGACCTCGAACGGCCAGAGGACCGCGACGATGCGCACCACTTCCTTGATCGGGTCCCGACGCAGGCCGGGCTGCACGAGATACCAGTGACCCAGGAGCATCGCGTCGGTGACCGCGCCGAGGAACAAGGCACCGACCACCAGGCGGGCGAGGCTCAGCGCGTACGCGTCGCCCACGAACGACGCCGCGCCGGTCAACGACAGCAGTCCGATGACCGGCGCGACCAGGTCGAGACGCGGATCGAAGCCGTCGAGTCCGTCGGCGCGATTGCGGTACGACACCGCCAGCGCCACGAGCGCGCCCAACGCGACCCCTGCCGCGCCCACGTTGCGGATCGTCGCGCCCGTGCCGGTGTCGCTCCAGCCCGCGAGCAGGGCGCCGACGGCCATCATCCCGTAGACGATCCGCAACAGCCACCCGTACCCGAGGCCGACTTCGCGCCGGCGCGTCGTGACCCAGCAGAACAGCAGGCCGCCGGCCGCCCACTGCAACAGAAGAGTCGAGACGTCGAAGGTCATGGATCGGGACGGAGTCGGGAGCGCTTACTCGACGACGGCGAGGTCGCGCGGCGCGAGGTTCAGACGCTCCGGGCCCGCGGCGGTCGCCACCACGATGTCTTCGAGCCGCAGCCCGAAGTTTCCCGGGAGATAGATGCCCGGCTCGATGCTGAACGCGTGGCCGGGCTGGAGGGGCACATCGTTCCCCGCGACCACGTACGGATCCTCGTGCGCCTCGGCGCCGATGCCGTGTCCCGTCCGGTGCACGAAGAAGTCGCCGTACCCCGCGGCCACGATCACCGCGCGCGCCGCGGCGTCGACCGCGGCACACGGTGTGCCCACGGTGGCCGCCATCACGCCGGCTTCCTGGGCGACCACGAGCGCGTCGTACGCATCGCGCACCTCGGACGTCGGCTCGCCGACGACGAACATGCGCGTGATGTCGGAGCAGTACCCCTGCATCGTGCCGCCGAAGTCGCAGAGCACGACGTCGCCCGCCTCGATCACGCGATCGCCCGGGTCGTGGTGCGGGCTGGCGGCGTTCGCCCCGGCCGCGACGATGGCGAAGTTTGCCCGGGCGTGACCCGCGTCGAGCATGCGATCGACGAGCTCGCGGTGCACGTCGATCTCCCGGCGACCGGCGAACGGACGGTCTCGCATCTCGACCGCGATGCCATCGACCGCGTGCGCCGCGGCGCGCAGGGCCTCGATCTCGGCCGCGTCCTTGACAACGCGAATCGGGCCGGTCACGTCGAGCGCGCGCCGGAACTGCACGTGGGGTGCGGCCGACTGGAGCTCGACCAGAAAGCGCGCCCACGTCTGGTCGCCGATCGCCGCGCTCGAGACGCCGGCCAACTGCGTTGCCACGATCGCGATCGGGTCGTCGGTCTCTTCCCAGGGATGCAGCGAGAACGCATCGCCCCGGGTCTCCACGCGCGGTGCTTCGAGACGGGGGACCACCAGCACGGCGTCGCCATCGGCGCGCACCACCAGCATGGTCAGTCGTTCGAGCGGCATCGCCTCGTAGCCGGTGAAGTACGGCAGGTCAGCACCGGTGGAGAGGAGCAGCGCGTCGACGCCCAGCTCGCGCATGCGGGTGCGGGCGCGAGCGATGCGATCGGCGTGCACGCTCACGCGGACACCGCGTCCACATCGCGTGCCGCGTCGACGGCGCGCTTCGCGTGGTAGCTGGAACGCACCAGCGGCCCTGCTTCGACGTGGGCGAATCCGAGCGATTCGGCGAACGCGCCGAGCTCGGCGAACTCGTCGGGCGACCACCAGCGCGCGACCGGAAGATGGCGTGGTGAGGGACGCAGGTATTGACCCAGCGTGAGGATGTCGACACCCACGTTGCGCAGATCGGCGATGGCGCCGCGCACCTCGTCGGGGGTCTCCCCCATCCCGAGGATGATGCCCGACTTCGTGACGAGCCCGGCCCTCTTGGCGCGGGCCAACAAGGCGAGCGAGCGGAAGTAGGCCGCCGACGGACGCGCGGCGCGTTGGAGGCGCGCGACGGTCTCGAGGTTGTGGTTCAACACGTCGGGGCGCGCTGCGAACATCACGTCGAGAGCGGCGGCGTCGCCCTTGCAGTCGGGCACGAGCACCTCGATGCGCGTACGTGGCGCGCGCTCGCGGACGGCGGCGATCGTGGCCGCGAAACCACTCGCGCCGCCATCACCGATGTCGTCGCGGGCCACACTCGTGATCACCGCGTGCTCGAGCGCGAGGGTGGCGATCGCGTCGCCGATCCGGGCGGGCTCGTCCGGATCGAGCGCGAGGGGCTTGCGCGTGTCGACCAGGCAGAAGCCGCACGCACGGGTGCAGCGATCGCCGAGGATCATGAAGGTGGCCGTGCCGTCGGCCCAGCACTCGTAGATGTTCGGGCATCCGGCTTCTTCGCACACGGTGTGGAGATCCAGGCCGCGAACCAGTCGCTTCGTCTCGCGGTAGCCCGGGCCCAGGTCCGCTCGCACGCGCATCCACTCGGGCCGGCGCTCTGCGACCTCCCCGACCACACCCGCCTCCGCGAGGCGACCGAGGAGCCTGACCGGCGCGGCCAGCGCGGCCGGCGCGGCCGGCTCGGCGACACCGGGCGTGGCGGGAGGGGTGCCACCGCTGAGCGCGTCGAGCGTGAAGGCGCTGAGCTGGTCGCGGTGCTCACGCCACACGACGTCTTGGCGTTCCACGTCGGCGTCGAGCCAGCCGAACTGCTCCGTCGCGCGCGCGACGACCGCGTCGACGACCTCGCGCATCGCTGGCGCGGTGCCGAGCTCGCGGGCCATCGACGTGACGCCACGACCGGAGATGCCACACGGCACGATGTGGTCGAACATCGCAAGGTCGGGGTCGACGTTGAGCGCGAAGCCGTGACGGGTGCGGCCACGCGCGACGCGCACGCCGACTGCGGCGATCTTCGCGTCGCCCACCCACACGCCGGGATACTTCGCGTCCCGCTGCCCCTCGATGCCGAAGTCGGCGAGGGTGTCGATCAGCGCTGCTTCCATGCGCCGTACGTGCGCGACGACGTCGCGCATGCCGGCGCGCCACTCGGGCAGCGTCACGATCGGGTATCCGACCAGCTGGCCCGGGCCGTGATATGTCACGTCACCGCCGCGATCGGTGTGGACGAGCTCCGCACCGACGCTCGCGGGTGGCACGAGCACGTTCGCAGGATCGGCATTGGTGCCCAGCGTGTACACGTGGGGGTGCTCGAGCAGCAGGAGGTAGTCGTCGGCCGCGCGCTCGTGGAGGGCGCGCTGGAGAACGTCGCCCTCGGCGTAGGGGACCCGCCCCAGCCAGCGGACGCGCGGCATCAGTCGAGCTCGGCTTCCCAGTCGCGCTGCTCGAGGACTTCCTTCATGGCCCGGAGGAACCCGGCTGCGTAGGCGCCGTCGAAGGCGCGGTGGTCCCAGGTGAGCGCGAGGATGCCGGTGTGGTGGATCGCAACCGCGTCGCCACCGGCGCCCGAGACGACCACCGGCCGCTTCTTCACGCCGTCGGTCGACAGGATCGCCACCTGCGGTTGGTTGATGATCGGCAGCGTCATGAACGTGCCGAACGGACCGGGGTTCGTGATCGTGAACGTGCCGCCCAGCACGTCGTCGGGCATCAGTTGACGGTTGCGCGCCCGCGCCGCGAGATCGTGGATCTCGCGGGCGATGAGGCGGAGGCGCTTGCCGTCGGCGTCCTTGATCACAGGCGCGACGAGGCCGTTGAAGTCGAGGTCGACCGCAATGGAGAGGTGGACGTCGTGGTGCACGACGAGCGCGTCGTCGCCGACGCTCGCGTTGATGCGCGGGAAGTCGTTCACCACGTCGCAGAAGGCACGCGCGATGAACGGGAGGTACGTGAGTGAGAACCCTTCGAGCGACTTCCACGCGTCGCGGTGCGCGGCGCGGGCGCGCTCGACCTGCTCGAAGTCGACCTCGACCGAGGTGTACACGTGCGCGCTCGTCGCGAGCGATCGCACCATGTGCTCGGCCGTACGACGACGGATGTTGTCGAACGGCACGATCTCGTCGCGGGCGGCGCGTGCGCCGGGCATGGTCGGCAGCGCGCTCGGAGCGTTCGGAGCCGGTGCTGGTGCCGGAACCGGCGAGGCCTGGGGTGCCGGAGCTTGCGCCGGCGCAGCAGTCGGCGGCGGAGCGGGAGCCGCAGGAGCGGGCGGCGGTGCCGGCGCGGCCTCGGGCGGTGCCGACGCCGGCGCGGGCGCGTCGAGCACGTCCTTGCGGGTGAGGCGTCCACCCGGGCCGGTCCCGACGATCGTCGACGCGTCGAGGCCACGTTCGGCGACGAGGCGCCGCACGATCGGCGACGTGAGCGCGAGGGCGCCGGTGTCGCCGACGGTGTCGGCCTCGTCCACGGCGGGAGCAGGAACGGGTGCGGCGACCTCCGAAGGCGCAACCGGAGGTGCTGCGGCGACCGGAGCGGGAGCGGCGGGCGGAGCAGGGGCCGGAGGAGCCGCAGGGGCAGGGGCCGGAGGCGCAGCAGGGGCCGCCGCCGGAGCAGGGGCCGGCTCCGCCGTCGGGGCAGGTGCCGCAGCAGCGCCGGCCGCCTCCAACACAGCGAGCCGCGTGCCGACCTCGACCGTGTCGCCCTCGGGCACGAGGATCTCGCTCACCACGCCGGCGCTGGGCGCCGGCACCTCGGAGTCGACCTTGTCCGTTGAGACCTCGAAGAGCGGCTCGTCGGCCTCCACCGATTCACCCACCTGCTTGAGCCAGCGGGTGATCGTGCCCTCCGTGACCGTCTCGCCCAGCTGGGGCATCGTCACGTCCACGCGTGTCTCCTCATCACTGTGTCGTCATCGGCTCTCGTCGTCGGGTGTCGTCGTCCGGATCCGTCGGAGGTCAGTGCAGCGAGCGTCCGGTGAGCGCGAGCGCCGTCTCGCCGAACACCTCGCTCAGCGTGGGGTGAGGGTGCACGAGGGCGGCGATGTCGGCCGCGTTCGCTTCCCAGTTCACGGCGAGGTACCCCTCGGAGAGGAGCTCCGTCGCCCAGGGGCCGATGAAGTGCGCGCCGAGCAGCAGGCCGTCGGCGTCGGTGACGAGCTTCACGAGCCCCTCGGTCTCACCGAGTATCACGGCGCGACCGTCGCCGGCGAAGCGGTGCGACGCCACGACCACGTCGTGGCCCTGCTCGCGCGCCTGCTCCTCCGTCAGGCCACACCATGCGATCTCGGGCTGCGTGTAGACCACCCACGGCACCTTGCCGTAGTCGATCGGCGTCGCCGGCTCCTCGAGGATCGTCTTCACCACCACGATCGCCTCTGCGAAGCCGACGTGCGCGAGCGCGGGGGTGGCGACCACGTCGCCGGCCGCGAACACGCCGGGCACGTTCGTGCGCATCTGCTCGTCGACCACGACGAACCCGCGGTCGTCGATCGAGACCACGCCGTCGAGCCCGAGCCCACTCGACCGGGGCGACCGCCCGACCGACACGATCACCTTGTCGACGGTCACCGACTGCTCCCCCGACCCGGCGTCCCAGGTGACGGTGAGCTCGCGCGCGCCGTCGATCCCGGTGATCCGAGCGCCCGCGTGCACGCTCACGCCTCGCTTCCGGAACGACCGCGCGAGCACGTTGCCGATGTCCTTGTCGGTCGCCGCCATGATCCGCGGCAGCGCCTCGATGAGCGTGACTTCGCTCCCCATGTCGACGAGCATCGACGCGAACTCCACGCCGATCACCCCGCCGCCGATGATCGCGACCCGCGGCGGCAGCTCGGTGAGCTGGAGCACGTGGTCCGACGACAGGATCCGCGTGCCGTCGAAGTCGAGGCCCGGGAGCGCGTTGGGTGACGATCCGGTGGCGATCAGGAGGTTCCGGCCGGCAACCTCGGTCCCGTCGGCCACCCGCACCCGGTGCGCAGCCGCGTCGACCACTTCACCGCGGCCGGGGACCACCGTGACGTTCCGGCCCCGCAAGAGGGTCTCGACGCCCTTGGTGAGGCGGTCGACCACTTCCTGCTTGCGCGCCTGGGCGCGTCCGAGATCGAGGGTGGGCAATCCGGCATCGATGCCGAAGTCAGGCGCCCGCTGGATCGTGCGGAGCACCTCAGCGGTCTGGAGCAGCTCCTTGGCCGGGATGCAGCCGCGATGGAGACAGGTCCCCCCGATGCGGTCCTCCTCGACCAGGGCGACGTCGAGCCCGGCCGCTGCGCCGTACAGCGCTGCCGCATAGCCCGCGGGGCCTCCGCCCAGCACTACGAGGTCGTGGTCCTCGGCCAGTGTGGCCACCTCCCTGAAGTCGAAGCCCCGAACGTCGGAGCACCCGTCGAACGCCGGTCGTGTACTTCTCTCGGCCCAACACCGGGCCGTCTGGACATTCTTCCAGCCCCCGTCGCGTCAACGCGCCAGGAGGATCTGCACTGCCCCTGCCGCGAGGATGGCGAAACCCGTGAGCGCCGCGAGGACGAGCAGCGTTCGCGTGCTCATGCGGACCATCCTCGCACGGCCGGTCGGTTCCCGCCGCAGCGGGGGTGCGCCGGTATGCTGCCGCGGGGGCTCGACGCCGCATCGGACGGCGGATCGCGAGCACGACACCCCGGCCGCGAATGTCCCGCGAAATGCCACAGCGCGCTCAACGCCTGATCGAGGCGGCGAAGAAGGTCCCGGTTCCCGAGGGCACCTACGCCGTCGGCCTCGGGCTCATCATCTCTGGGATCACCGCCTACGCGTTCCAGATCTTGTCGTTCCGCGGTCTCTCGAAGTCCGACTACGCAGCCCTGAACGGCCTCTGGATCTTCGTGTTCGTGGTCGCGCCCGGGTTCTTCCTCCCGCTGGAACAAGAGGTGAGCCGAGCGGTGGCCGACCGCCGCGCGCGGGGAATCGGCGGCGGACCCGTCGTGCGCAAGGCGGCGATCGCAGGCATCGCGCTCACCACGTCGCTCATCGTCCTGACGCTCGTGGCGGCGGTCGTGTTCCCGCTCACCGATCGACTGCTCCACGGTCAGAGCGTGCTGCTCGTCTGCTTCCTCATCGCGCTCGCCACGTACGCGGTGCAACACCTCACGCGCGGCACGCTCTCGGGCAACGGCCGCTTCGGCCCGTACGGGACGATCCTGGGCGTCGAGGGCATCGTGCGCGTGCTGCCGCTGATCGTGCTCGTGATCCTCGGCATCGAAGACCTCGTCTGGTACGGCCTCGCGCTCGCCATCCCGCCGCTCATCGCCGCACTCGTCGCCCTCCGCGGTCAGCACCACCTGATGGACCCCGGCCCGGAGGCCGAGTGGTCGGAGCTTTCGTCGAACCTCTCGCTGTTGTTCTTCGGCTCACTCAGTGCGCAGGCGCTCAGCTACGCGGCCGCGCTCGGTGCGATCGTGCTCGCGAACGGGAAATCCGAACGTGAAGCGGCGGCCGACTTCATCGTGGGCTTCTTCCTGGCCCGCATCCCGATCCTGCTCTTCCAAGCCGTGCAGGCCGCGCTGCTCCCGAAGCTCGCGGGGCTCGTGGGCGCGGGCCAGATCGCCGACTTCAAGAACGGCTTGAAGAAGCTCGTCATCATCGTGATGGGCATCGGTTTCCTCGGCGTGGTCTTCGGAATGCTGATCGGGCCGGAGATCGGCAAGATCCTCTTCGGCGACGCCTTCCACCTCGACAGCGTCGACCTCGGCCTGCTGTTCGCAGGCAGCGCCGCGTTCATCCTCGCCCTGACCCTCGCTCAGGCGCTGATCGCGCTGCAGGGGCACGGGCGGGCGCTCGTCGCGTGGGTCGTCGGGCTCGTCATCACCCTGGGCGTGATCGCGGCCACGAGCTCGAGCTACTTCCTCGATCGCGTCGAGTACGGCTTCCTCGCCGGGTGCTGCGCCGCCGCCCTGGGCATGGGGCTGATGCTCCTCACCCGTATCCGCGCCGCGACGCCCGAGAGCCTCGAACGCCTCGTCGAGCAGCTCGAGCACGAACCGCTCGAGATCTGAGCGAGGCCCGCCGCATCGGCGGACGCGGTTCAGGCCCGGTCGTGCAACCGTGCCGCGATGCTCGAGCCGATCACGAGGGATGCCGTTGCCGCCGGCGACGGCGCGTTGAGCACGTGCACGGCACGCGGCGTCTCCCGCAGCACGAAGTCGTCGTGCAACGTGCCGTCGCGGCCCAGCGCCTGTGCGCGCACCCCGGCAGGGATCGGGACGAGATCGCTCGGCGTGACCCCGGGCAACATGCGGCCGACGGCGCGCGCGAGCACGGTGCGGCTCGCCGATCGCGCGATCTCGTCGATGGACACGCGCCAGTACCGCTTCGCCAGCTTCCAGAAACCGGGGAACGCTGCGAGCGCGGCGAGGTCGCGCGCGTCGACTTCCGACCACGTGTATCCCTCGCGGCGTAGCGCGAGCACCGCGTTCGGCCCGACGTGCACGTGGCCGTCGATCCCCCGCGACACGTGCACGCCGAGGAACGGCAGGTCCGGATCCGGGACCGGGTAGACGAGGGTGCGGACCCGATCCGCGGCGGACCCGACGAGCTCGTGGTACTCACCCCGGAACGGCACGATGCGAACGTCAGGACGCCGTCCGAGTGTCTCCGCTGCGACCTCGTCGCAATGAAGCCCCGCGCAGTTGACGATCACGTCGGCGCGCACCAGCCCGTCGTCGGTCTCGATGACCACCTCGTCGCGTCGTTCGTGCAACGCCACGACGCGGGTGCCCAGATGGATCTCCGCCCCCGCGCTGCGCAGCGAAGCCGCGAGCGCCTCCGCGACCTGCGCGAAATCGACGATGCCCGTTGCCGGCACGTGCAGCGCGGCGATCCCGCGGACACCGGGTTCGTGTGCCCGCAGCGCAGCAGGATCGAGCCGGGTCGTCTGCACGCCGTTCGCGGCGGCGCGGGACTCCAGCGTCGCGAGCCGAGGCAGCTCGCGCGGATCCACCGCCACGATCACCTTGCCGCAGCGGCGGAACGGCACACCGTGCGCGTCGCAGAAGCGCTCCATCGCCCGACGCCCCGCGACTGCGGTCGTGGCCTTCAGGGATCCCGGCTTGTAGTAGATGCCGGAGTGGATCACGCCCGAGTTGCGTCCGCTCTGGTGCCGCGCGACCCCGTGCTCCTTCTCCAACACCGCGACGCGCGCACCGGGCCGATCCGCGAGCACGGCGCGTGCCGTGGCCAGGCCGACGATCCCTCCACCGACCACCGCGACGTCGTACTTGGTCATCCGCGAACCAGCTCCACTCTCGTGTCTCGCACGTAGCATCCTCGCGATGCGACACCCGACGGCGAGCTCGCCGTGAGCGCCGAGCTCCAGCCTTCGACTCGTGCACCGTCCGACGCCGCGCCTCGCTTGCGCGTCGCGCTGGACGGTACTCCCTTGCTCGGAGTGCGCACGGGTGTCGGGCACACCACCGCGGCACTGATCGACGCCCTCGCGTCGTCCGGCCAGCTCGATCTCGTCGTGTACGCGATCACGTTTCGCGGTCGTCGATCCCTCGCCGCCAACGTCGACGGCCGCGCCGAGTCGGCGGTGCGTTCGATGCCGGCGCGCCTCGTGCAGGAGTGTTGGCGCCGATCATCGTTCCCGCGCATCGAGCGCTGGACCGGCGCGGTCGACGTGGTCCACGGCACCAACTTCATCGGGCCGCCCTCACGCGCACCGGTCGTGATCACGGTGCACGACCTCACCTTCGCGTATCACCCCGCGCTTGCGGCGCCGACGCACAACCTCGAGCTGATCCGCCGGGCGCTGGATCGGGGCGCGACGGTCCACGCGGTCAGCGACCACGTGGCGGCCCAGGCGCGTGACCTGTTCCGCCTCCCCGAGGAACGCGTCGTGCGCGTGTATCCCGGCCTCCACACCGCGGGTCACGGCGACGCACGACGCGGCCATCTGCGCGCCGGAGCCGAGCGCTACGCCCTGTTCGTGGGCGAGCTCGGGCCGCGCAAGAACGTGGCGCTGCTGGTGCAGGCGTTCGACGACGTGGCCAGCCGCGACCCGGATCTCCATCTCGTGCTCGTCGGTCCCGACGGTGCCGACACGCCGCGGGTCGTCGACGCGATCACCCGCGCGCGGCACGGCGCGCGTGTGCATCGCCTCGGGTACGTCACGAACGACGACCGTCTCGACCTGCTCGCCGGCGCGAGCGTCTTCGCGTTCCCGTCGCTCGACGAGGGGTTCGGCCATCCTCCGCTCGAAGCCATGGCCGCCGGCGTCCCCGTGATCGCCGCCGACGCCGGCTCGCTTCCTGAGGTGCTCGGCGACGCGACGTTGCTCGTCGACCCCAATGATTCCAACGAGCTCGCCCACGCGATCGCGACCGCGCTCGAGCCCGCGATCGCGACGGAGCTCGTTGCTCGGGGCCACGAGCGAGTAGCGCGCTACCGGTGGGACCAGACCGCGACCGAGCTGAGCGCCCTGTACCACCGCCTGGCCCGCTAGCGACGCCCGACTCCGCTCTGGGCGGTCAGCTTCCCTGACGGTCGAGCCACCCGAGCAGCGTCGCGATGGCTCGGGGGTCGTGGCGCAGTCGATGACCGGCTCCCTGCACGAGCCGCAGCTCCGCGTTCGCTCCCGCCGCGTCGGCGAGGGCGCGGGCGTCGGCCACCGGGACCTCCGCGTCGTCGACACCGTGGAGCACGAGCAGCGAGCGGCCGTCGAAGCGAGTCGCGGCCGCGACCGCGTCGACCCGAGCGACCTCGCGCACCCATGCGGCGCGGTCACCTGGGTACCCCTCGGTGCGGATCATGCCCATCTCGCGCGCGTGCTCCATGAGGTACCCCGGATCGCGTGCCCAGTCGCGCAGGGTGCTCGGCGCGGCGATGGTGGCGACGCCGCGCACCAACGGGTCGGTGGCGGCTTCACACACCGAGAAGGTCCCGCCGTGCCCGAAGCCGGCGAGGAACACGCCGCGCACGTCGTCGCGCTGGGCGAGCACGCGCACCGCTGCCCGCAGATCGTCCAGCCACCCGAACGCCGAGAAGTCGCCGTCCGACGTACCGGTGCCGCGGAAGTTGAAGGTGAGGACCGGCCACGCGAGCTCGCGCGCGAGCCGATCCGCGAGCTCGGGATAGGTGTTCCCGACCGCCGACGCGCCGCGCGGGCCGTTGGGGAGGCCATGGCACAACACGAGCCCGAGCGCGCGACCGGGCGCGGGCGGTTCGGCGAAGTGTGCGGCGAGGCGGAGTGATCCCGACGAGATGCTGTCGTCCATGTGACGCCTATTCTGGGTCGATGGCATCCGCCTACAAGGAATGGGCGACGATCGTCCACGCGTTGTTGACCGGCGAGCAGGTCCTCGACGTCCGCAAGGGCGGGATCCGCGAGGACGGTCGGCACTTCTCGCTGCAGGCGAATCGGTTCTGGCTCTACCCCACCGCGGAGCACCAGAAGCCCGAGCTGCTGTCGGCGCCGTACCGCCACTGGATCGACCTCGCCCACGCCGCGCCGGTCGGTGAGCCGATCGTGCTCGAAGGATGGGCCGACCTCGTGCGCGTCGCCACCATCACCGAACCCGAGCAACTCGATGCGATCGCGTCGAAGCTCGTGTGGACTCCGGAGTACGCGGCCACACGACTCGCGTGGAAGAAGCGCGACCCGCTCCACGTGCTCGTCCTGCGGGTGTACCGCCTGCTCGAGCCCGTGTCGGTGGCGTGGCGCGACGACTACGGCGGGTGCACCTCGTGGGTGGACCTCGACGGCCTCCCCGACGATCCCGCGAGTTTGCCGAGCGAACCCGCGCTCTCGGACGTGACGTTCGCGTCGCGGATGCAGGGCGCGGTTGACGCGCTTCCTTCGCTGCTGCCCCCCACCTGACGAAGCCGGCCTGACCGATCGGGAGGCCGTTCAGTCAGCCGTCGACGGCCTCGCGACGGAAGGGCCGGTAGCCGCGGTTGCGGGCTTCATCGAGCGTGTCGGGCCCGAAGGCGGCGAACTGCTCCGACGCCAGGAGCTCGTCGACGCGGGCGACGGTGTCGTCGTCGACGGCATCGAGGTCGTAGACCACCTGCGTGCGCTTGTCGCCGAGGTAGCGGGAATCTTCGAAGCGGGTCGGACGGCTCATCGCGCGCACGCTACCGGAGGAGTGCGCTCCTCTGCGCGGCAAGTGCACGCGGAACGGGAGCGCCCGAGGGCGCTCCCGTTTCACAGAGCTGTCTGGAAAGATCCGTTCGACGGAATAGATCGGAAGAGCGTCGGG
>JBEVIU010000076.1:0-7599 GCA_040510575.1 Acidimicrobiia bacterium
TCACCGATTGATCGTGGACGACGTCAAGCTCCGAGAGCTCGCGCCGGCAGTCCTGAGCGTCCTCGTCCGTCGCGGTGCCGACTTCGCGACGGCCGAGGACGCGGTGCAGGAGGCGCTCATCCGGGCGCTCGCCGCGTGGGAGACGGAGATGCCCGCCGACCCGAAGGGATGGCTCATCACGGTCGCGTGGAGAGCCTTCCTCGACATGACGAGGTCGGAGGCGGCGCGTCGCGATCGGGAGGTCCGATTCGACACCGAACCACCGGCCGGCGCGATCCCGAGCGGCGACGACACGCTCCACCTCTACTTCCTCTGCGCGCACCCCGACCTGACGCCGTCGTCGGCGGTTGCGTTGACCCTCCGAGCCGTGGGTGGACTCACCACACACCAGATCGCTCGGGCCTACCTGGTGCCCGAGGCCACCATGGCGCAGCGCATCAGTCGCGCCAAGCGCACCGTCAGCCGAGCCGGTGTCGAGCGTCCCGGCGACCTGCGCACGGTGATGCGGGTGCTGTACCTCGTCTTCAACGAGGGCTACTCCGGCGACGTCGATCTGGCGGCCGAGGCGATCCGACTGACTCGCCAACTGGCGGCCGTGGCGCACGAGGCCGAGGTCGACGGGCTGCTCGCCCTGATGCTGCTTCACCATGCGCGCCGGCTGAGCCGTACCCGACCGGACGGAAGCATCGTGGTGCTCGCCGATCAGGACCGCAGCCAGTGGGACACCGCGCTCATCGCCGAGGGGATCGACATCGCACATCGTGCGCTGGCGCGCGATCGGCTGGGCGAGTATCAGGCGCAAGCGGCGATCGCCGCACTCCACGCCGACGCGCCGCGTGTCGAGGAGACCGACTGGGTCCAGATCGTGGAGTGGTACGACGAGCTCCTCCGTTTCGCCGACACTCCGATCGTCCGGCTCAACCGAGCGGTCGCGGTCGGTGAGGCCGACGGCGCGCTCGCAGGACTGGCGGCGCTCGCCGAGGTCGACGAACAGGTCCCGCGTCGTGACGCGGTCGCGGCGTACCTCCACGAGAAGAACGGCGACCTCGAGCTCGCGGCGCGCCTCTATGCCATTGCGGCTCGCAATGCACCCAACCTCGCCGAACGCGACCACCAGACGCGTCAAGCGGTACGACTCAACCAGGACCTGAAGCGCGACAGCTGACCTTGTCGCGTTGCGCGCGGCAGCGTCGGGTTCGCAGACGGCGCGAACGGGGTAACGACCTGGTCCCACAGCGCGCGCGTTGGGCGCCGCTCGTCGACAGGAGTCGCTCATGACCAAGGACAGTGGCCCGGAGAACGCCGCGAAAGGCATCGTCGAAGACATCAAGGGCAAGGCGAAGGAAGTCATCGGCGAGGTCACAGGCGACGACGCGAAGGAACGCGAAGGTCGCGCCCAGCAGGACAAGGCGCAGTCACAGCGCGAGGTCGCGGAGCACGAGGCCAAGGCGGACGCGGCCCGTTCGGAGGCCGCGGCGCACGAAGCCGAGCAGCGCGTCCACCAGGACGGCTAGCTAGCGGACGAAGTCGAAGAGCCGGACGCCTGGTTCGGCGTCGGTCGGCTGTCCGTCGAACTGGGCAGCACCGACGCCGAACAGGTCGCCCTCGCCAACGACGAACGCCCTCGGTTCGAAGCCGGCACCCTCGAACCAGCCTTCGATGCGCTCGAGGATGTCGTCGCCGCGAGGTGCCCGCGTCCAGATCACCCACGCAGCGGGCGCGCACAGCGCGGGCATGAACTTCACCGTCGTCTTCACGTCGTCGTCGGTGATGTTGCCGAAGATGCCACACGCGAGCACGAGATCAGCGGGCGTCGCGCCAACGTACGCATCAGAGCGGCCGGCGTCCGCTTCCACGACCTCCAACGCCGAGATGCCGAGATCTGCGATGGCTGCACGGGCGGCGTCGACGTTCCGTCGGTCGTTCTCGACCAGTCGACCACCGAGATCGTCGCCGCGTCGATGTCGACGGGCAACGGTCAGGAGGTCGCGTCCTTGTCCCGCGCACATGCTGATCACGCGCACCGGGCCGGGCGGACGCTCGTCGAGCACGCGTGCGATCAGGTCCTGCACCACGAGCAGTCGCAGGTGCAGGTGAGATCCCGGTCGGTCGTAGTCGTCGTGCCAGGTCAGGTAGTCGCGCATCTGGTCACGGCCTCGTGGCGACGACCGTGTAGGTGAGCGGAATGCGCGGCTCGTCGCCCGGGATCGTCCACGTGTCGTCGAGCCCGCGCTCGAGCCACGGGAACTGCGGATACACCGTCCAGTCGTGCTCGGTGAGCGTGTCGATGCGCAGGCCGTGACGCATGAGCGCGGTCACGATCTCCCCCAGGCTGTGGTTCCACTCGTACGTGCGCGCGTGCTCCAGTGAACCGTCGACGTCGGAGTCGGTGTAGGTCTCGCCCGAGTCGTCGACGTGAGGCTCGGCCTCCTCGAAGTACGTGTGCGCGAGCCGGCGTCCGTCGACGTCGAGCGCCCACGACAGGGGGTGGCAGTCGTGGAGGTAGAGACGCCCGCCCGGCGTCACCAACGTGGCAGCCTGCTCGGCCCAGCGGTCGACGCTCGGAAGCCAGGTGAGTGCACCAAGGCTGATGTACACGACGTCGAACGTTGCGCCCTCGAGGGCGTCCACCGCGTCGTAGACGTTCGCGCACACGAACGTTGCCCGATCGTCCAGCCCTGCGCGCCGAGCGACGTCGCGTGCGGCGTCGATCGCGGTCGACGAGAAGTCGAGCCCGGTCACACGCGCGCCGGCGCGCGCCCACTGCAGCGTGTCGAGTCCGAAATGACATTGCAGATGAACGAGCGTCAGTCCGTCGACGGCGCCGAGCGCGTCGAGCTCACGCCGCCGCGGCCCAGGCTCGTCGCGCAGCCAGGCGTCGACGTCGTAGAACTGCGAGCGGACGTGGATCTCCGTGCGGTCGTCCCAGTTGGCGCGGTTCGCTGACAGATGGGGATCCACGGTTCGAGAACGTACGTCAGGTGGATCTCGGCGCGGCGGCGACTTTTCGACGGGGCGCCGAGGCGGGTGAGACGCCCACCGGTGGTCCGCCATGTGCGTGTCCTCTCTCGTCGGTGTTGCGCCGTGGGTCTGTCAGGAGCAGCCTGTTGACCCCATGTCGAGTGGAGTGCGACCGGCACCCTGGAGGCGTCACGCTGATGGAAACCACCACGTTCGAGATCGCGGACGATGTGTTCCGCTTCTCCACCTACGTCCCCGAGGCGGACTTCACGTTCAACCAGTTCCTCGTGCGGGCCGAGGAGCCGTTGCTGTTCCACACCGGACCGCGTCGGATGTTCCCGCTCGTTGCCGGGGCGATGGCATCGGTGATGCCGGTCGAGCAACTGCGGTGGATCACGTTCGGTCACGTCGAGGCCGACGAGTGCGGATCGATGAACGAGTGGCTGGCGGCCGCGCCGCACGCGACGGTCGCCCACACGGCGATCGGGTGCATGGTCTCGGTCGACGACCTCGCCGACCGTCAGCCGCGCCCGCTGACGTCAGGCGAGGTGATCGATCTCGGCGGCAAGCGGGTGCGTCACCTCGCGACCCCGCACGTGCCCCACGGCTGGGATGCCGGTCTGCTGTTCGAAGAGACCACGGGCACGCTCTTCTGCGGCGACCTCTTCACCGCGACCGGCGCCCATGTCCCGCTCACCAGCGACGACATCGTCGGTCCCGCTGCCGCAGCGGAGGACATCTTCCTCGCGACGAGCCTCACGCCGGCCACTGCGCCCACGATCGCGTCACTCGCTGAGCTGGCGCCGCAACGGTTGGCGTTGATGCACGGCCCGTCGTTCGACGGCGACGCGGTCGACGCGCTGGTGTCGCTCGCCGGCGTGTACCGCGACCGTCACGACGCGGCATGATGGCCGCGTGCCGTCGTCTCTCGCGCCCGAGCTCTCGTCGGTGGCCGAGGTCGTACGCACCCGTCGCGCCCACGTCGAACGGGGCGCCACCCTCGTCGTGATCGACGGCGCGGTGTCGGTGGGCAAGAGCACCACGGCGGCCATGCTCGCAATCGCGCTCGACGTGCCGCCGGACGCGCTCGACGTCCGGGTGGTGTCGACCGACGGCTTCTTGTTCCCCAACCGCGTGCTCGACGCCCAAGGGCTCACCATGCGCAAGGGCTTCCCGGAGTCGTACGACCACGACGCCCTCGCCTCGCTCGTGGCGAGCGTGCGAGCGGGGGACCACGAGGTGCGGGTTCCGATGTACTCGCACGAGACCTACGACGTGCTCGACGAGCGGCAGGTGTTCGCGTGCCCCCAGGTGCTGGTGCTCGAAGGGCTGCACACCATGGCGCTCGCCGACACCGTCGACCTCGCGGTGTACGTCGACGCCACCGAGTCCGACATCGAGCGCTGGTACTCGGAGCGCTTCGTCGAGCTCGCGGCCGCGGGAACGGGGTTCTACGCGCGGTTCTCGTCCTGGCCCGAGTCGCAGCTGCTCGACTTCGCCCATGGCGTGTGGGACTCGATCAACGGCCCGAACCTGCACGAGTTCATCCTCCCGGGGCGTGACCGGGCCGACGTCGTGATCACGAAGGGTCCCGACCATGGGATCGTCGACGTGATGCTGCGAGAATGAGTGCCGTGGACGACCAGGAGCTCGTCAACACCCTCGACGAGGTCTGGCGCTCCATCGACGCGCTCGGTGCCACGCTGACCGAAGAGGAGTGGAAGTCGCCCAGCGAGCTGCCCGGTTGGAGCGTGCAGGACAACGTCGTGCACCTCTCGTCGATCGAGGCGATGCTGATCGGTCGGCCGTGGAAGGGGCTCGACGCCGCGCCCGACGCACCACACGTGAAGAACGACATGGGTGCCGACAACGAGAAGGCGGTGCACTCGCGGCGGTCGTGGACCGGCGCCGACGTGCTCGCGGAGTTCCACGACATCACTCGCGAACGCATCGCCGGTCTGCGCGCCCTCGACACCGCCGGCTTCGACGCCGACTCGTGGACCCCGCAGGGACCGGGCACCGTGCGCACCTTGTTGCCGTTCCGCATCTTCGACTCGTACGCCCACGAGCAGGACATGCGGCGAGCGGTCAACCGCCCCGGTGGCACCGATTCGAGCGCGGCGGCGCACGCGGTCTCGATGGGCGTCGGCGCGATGCCGTTCGTCGTCGGGAAGAAAGCGGGTGCCCCCGACGGTTCCACCGTCGTGTTCTCGCTCACCGCACCACTCGCGCAGGACGTCGCGATCGAAGTGGTGGGCGGGCGCGCCCGGCTGTGTGAACCGGGCGGTGCAGCGGGCGTCGACCCTCCGACGGTCCGGCTCACCATGAGCGCGGCCACGTTCGAGCGGTTGGGGAGCGGCCGGATCGACGGCGACGCCTGCGTAGCTGCGGGTGATGTGGTGCTCGACGGCGACGAAGACCTGGGGCGACGCATCGTCGCCGCGATGAACTACCTGTTCTGAGGATCGAAGGGATCGACCGATGGCCTTGGTGACGAACGTGGTGCACGGCAGCGCAGCGGAGCGGGTGCTGCTCATCCTGCACGGGTACGGCGCCGACGAGCGCGATCTCGGCGGCCTGCTGCCGTACCTCGACCCGGAGGGCAAGTTCGTCAGCGTGCTGCCGCGTGCGCCGCACGCCGCGCCGCCCGGGTTCTCGTGGTTCGACATGGCGACCGGCGATCCCGCGTCGATCCGGCAGGGGCAGCTCGATGCGCTCGCCCAGCTCGACGACCTGCTCGACGCCACGTGTGAGGAACACGGCTTGGCGCGGTCGGAAGCGGTGGTGGCGGGGTTCTCGCAGGGTGGCGGGCTCGCCCTGATGCTCGCCTTGCGTCGCTCCGATCGTCCGCACCCTGCCGGCGTGCTCGCGATGAGCGCGTTCGTGCCCACGGAGACGCTCGACGACGAGGTCGACTGGGATGCCGCCGCGAGCATCCCGGTCTTGCTCCAGCACGGCACCAACGATCCGATGATCCCGGCGCAGCGGGCGCGAGAGCTCGCCCTGGTGCTCACCGAGCACGACGTGCCGCTCGTGTTCACCGAGTACCCGATGGCGCACGAGGTCGCGCTCGAGAGCATGCAGCAGGCGCGCGGCTGGCTCGACGCCGTCCGCGCCGGGGAGCAACCGTCGGCGCCGCTCCCCGAGCCTCCGAAGGAAGGGCTGGTGAAGGCGGTCACCACCGCGGAGTTCGACCGAGAGGTGTTGCAGGCGGAGCTCCCCGTGATCGTCGACTTCTGGGCGCCCTGGTGCGGTCCCTGCCGTCAGGTCGGTCCGATCGTCGAGCAGATCGCGACGATGCGCGAAGGCTCCTACAAGGTCGTGAAGGTCAACATCGACGACGAGCCGACGCTCGCGCAGGAGTACGACGTGCAGAGCATCCCGCTCATCGGACTGTTCCGCAACGGCCGTCTCGAACGCGCCTCGCTCGGCGCCAAGCCCCGCGCCCAGCTCGAAGCCGAGCTCGGCATGCTGGTCATCCCCTGATCGTGATGGTGCCCACGGGGCCGGCGACCACGTGGCCGACCACGGCCGCGGCCAGTGAGTCGCGCGACCCGAGCTCGCCGACGAGCGCGTCGACCTGATCGGGCGCGACGGAGAGCAACAGCCCGCCCGACGTCTGCGCGTCGGCCAGCAGGTACTGCTCGTCCTCCGGAATACGGTTCCAGTCGACCGTGTCGCTGACGAACGCGTGGTTGCGTTGCGTGCCGCCCGCAACCATGCCCGCGGCGACGAGCGCGCGCACGCCGTCGATCACCGGGACCGCGCGGAGATCGAGCTCCGCCGCGACATCGGACGCGTTGAGCATCTCGCGGAGGTGGCCGAGCAGACCGAAGCCGGTCACGTCGGTGGCGGCGTGTACCGCGTCACCCACCACGAGCGCGGCGTCGCGCGCGCCTGCGTTCAGGGTGGTCATCACGCGGATCGCTTCTTCGACCAACGCCGGCGGCGCGGCGTCGCGTTTCACCGCGGTCGAGATCACACCCAGACCGATCGGCTTCGTGAGCACGAGCGCGTCGCCCACACGCGCGCCGCGGTTCGCGAGCACGCGTGCTGGGTCGACCGTGCCGACCACCGCGAGCCCGAACTTCGGTTCGGGGTCGTCGATCGAGTGACCACCACCGACGATCGCGCCCGCGGCCCGCACGACGTCGGCGCCACCGTCGAGGACCCGAGCGAGCAGCTCGAACGGCAGGGTCTCACGAGGCCACGCGACGAGGTTGAGCGCGAGCACCGGGGCACCGCCCATCGCGTAGACGTCGGACAGCGCGTTGGTGGCTGCGATGCGGCCCCAGTCGTACGGGTCGTCGACGATCGGTGTGAAGAAGTCGGTGGTGACGACGATCGCGAGGTCGTCGCGCAACCGGTACACCGCGGCATCGTCGGCGGTGTCGAGCCCGACGAGGAGGTTCGGATCCTCCGGACGGTCGAGCCCGCGCACGAGGCCGAGCACCGTGCGCAGGTCAGCGGGGGAGAGCTTGCAGGCGCAGCCGGCGCCGTGTGAGAACTCGGTCAGCCGGACCGGCTTCACCGAATTGCTCAGCCGGGCCGGTTGGCGCCGATGACGCCGCTCCAGATGCCCGTGATCTGGACCACGGTCCCAGTGTGCGGCGCATGGAGCACGCTGCCACCGCCCAC
>JBEVIU010000077.1:0-23812 GCA_040510575.1 Acidimicrobiia bacterium
GGAGGCGGTGGCGACGACGCGGCGGACTCGGGAACCACAGGAACCGCGGCAACCTCGAGCACCGCGGGCTCGACGACCACGACGGAAGCCAAGAAGATCGACGTGTTGCCGGGCATGCCGGCGGTCACCGATCCGAACAACCTCTACAGCGACATCAATTCCAAGAACCTGAGCCCCGCGGTGCAGGGCGCCCTTTCACGGGTGTACGTGCCGAACCGCCAGGACAACACGGTGTCGGTGATCGACCCGGCGACGATGCAGGTGATCGACGTCTTCGCCGTGGGCGTGAACCCGCAGCACATCGTGCCCTCGTGGGACTTGAAGACGCTCTACAGCACCGACACCGCGGAAGGGCGCCCCGACGGGACGCTCACCTCGATCGACCCGACCACCGGAAAGCCCGGCCCGCGATTCAGTGTCGACGACCCGTACAACATGTACTTCACACCCGACGGCAAATCCGGGCTCGTCGTCGCCGAGGCGCGGAAGCGGCTGGACTTCTACGACCCGCACACCTGGCAGCTGCAGAGCCAGCTGGCGGTGCCCGACTGTGGTGGCGTCAACCACGCCGATTTCACCATCGACGGCAAGTTCGCCATCTTCACGTGCGAGTTCCAGGGCAGCCTCGTGAAGATCGACATCGCGAACCGATCAGTGGTCGGGTACCTCACGCTGAGCGAAGGCGGGATGCCGCAGGACATCCGGGTGTCGCCCGATGGCAGCACCTTCTTCGTCGCCGAGATGATGCGCGGCGGCGTGTACACGATCGACCCCAACGCGTTCACGGAGACGGGCTTCATCCCGACCGGCATCGGCGCGCACGGGCTGTACCCGAGCCGCGACGCCACGAAGCTCTACGTCGCGAACCGCGGCCAGGACCACGTCGGCGGCAACACACCCAACGGACCGGGCAGCGTCTCGGTGATCGACTTCGCCACCAAGCAGGTCGTCACCAACTGGCCGATCCCCGATGGCGGCAGCCCCGACATGGGTGGCGTGTCGGTCGACGGCTCGATGCTGTGGCTCGCGGGCCGCTACGACGACGAGGTGTACGCGATCAACACCACGAGCGGCGCGGTGGTGAAGATCGCGGTCGGCAACGAGCCGCACGGTCTCGCCGTCTGGCCCCAGCCCGGCCGCTACTCCCTCGGCCACACCTCGAACCTGCGCTGACCTTCAGGGACGGAGCGTGGTGAGCGGCGCGCCGTTGGTCCAGGCGGCAGGGTCGCCGGGCTTCCAGCGGTGGTCACCCGCCGCCTTCACCCGAGCTCGCGCGAGCTCCAGTGCTGCGGTCTGCGGTGTCACACCGCGCGCCGCGGCGTCGGCGAGCACGGTTTCGGTGGTCGCTTCGATCCCGGCCGCGCGATGCAACGCCCGCGCGCGGTCGTAGCCGGTGAACTCCTCGGCGAGGTTGATGATGCCTCCGCCACTCACCACGAAATCGGGAGCGAACAGCACACCGCGTTCCGCGATGAGCCGGTCGGCGCCGACACCGCCGAGCTGATTGTTCGCGGCGCCCACGATCGCGCGGCATCGCAGCGTCGGGATGGTCTCGGGGTCGAGCACGCCTCCGAGCGCGTTCGGCGACAGGATGTCGCAGGGCATCGCGAGGGCTTCGTCGGCTGGAATGCTGGTCACGCCGAGCTCGGCGGCCAGGGCGTCGGCG
This sequence comes from Acidimicrobiia bacterium, assembly GCA_040510575.1. GTDB lineage: Bacteria > Actinomycetota > Acidimicrobiia > IMCC26256 > DASPTH01 > DASUMF01. The sequence continues at coordinate 1,667 of JBEVIU010000077.1, forward strand.
CGAGCCGGGAACAGGTCGGACACGACGACATCCGCGCCGGCATCCACGAGCAACTGGGCGAGGTGCGCGCCCACGTGGCCTGCGCCCTGCAGCACGACCCGGCGACCCCCCAGCTCGCGGTTCCCATCGAGGTGCGCGCACACCGCGTGCATGGCGTGCAACACGCCCCACGCGGTGACCGGCGACGGGTCACCCGATCCGCCGACGGCCTCGTCGACGCCGGTGACCCACGGTGTGACCTCGGCGAGGCCGTTCATGTCGGCCGGCGTCGCACCGACGTCTTCGGCTGCGAGGTAGCGACCACCGAGCTCGTCGATGGCACGCCCGAGCGCGTGCAGGAGCTCGATCGAGCGCGGTCGGTCGGGATCGTCCCAGTACACGACCGTCTTGCCGCCACCCTGGTCGAGGCCGGCGATCGACGCCTTGAGGGTCATCGCCTCCGAGAGCGCGAGGGCATCGGCGATCCCGGCCCGCTCGTTGGCGTAGTTCCAGAAGCGCACGCCGCCGAGCGACGGCCCCAGCGCGGTGGAGTGGATCGCGATGATCGCCCGCAGCCCCACGTCGTGCTGCGCGACGAACACCACTTGTTCGTGCCCTGCCGCGCTCATCAACTCGGTGACGGTGCGAGTGCGGACGGCCATCCCGATCACGCTAGGAGACGAAGCGGAGCCGTGCTCGAAGAGCGGGACGGCGCAGCGGAGTCGACCCGTCAAGTCGGCGCGTCGCCTCCGGCGTTCCAGACGCGCAGCACGCGTTGGTCACGCTCGTGGCCGAGCACGCTCAGCGTCGCGGTGTCGAGCCCGAGCAACCGCCCACCGCTCGCATCGAGCGCGATCCATCGTGCGCCGAGCACGCGGAGGAAGTGTCCATGCGAGAACAGCGCGACAGGACCGTCGGCGGCGGCTGCGCGCGCGAGCACGCGGTCGGCACGTGCAGTGACGTCGAGCGCGGTCTCACCACCGGGCGGATCACCGGAGAAGATGGTCCAGCCCGGGGCGTCCCGGCGGATCTCGGCCGTCGTACGTCCCTCGTACTCGCCGTAGTTCCATTCGGCGAGGTCGTCGGTCAACTCGGCGCGTTCGATGAGACCGGCGAGCGAGCAGGTGTCACATGCGCGCTGGCGGGGGCTCGTGAGGATCAGTGCGAAGTCGCGGGTCGCGAGGCGGGTGCGCAGCAGCGTCGCCTGCGTTCGACCGGTGTCGGTCAACGCGACGTCGGTGAACGACGTGTGGCGGCCCGACGCGCTCCACTCGGTCTCGCCGTGGCGTACGAGGACCACCTCGTTGTCGGCTGCCATCGGGGCAGTCTGCCTGAGTACGCTGACCTCGCGGCGCATGCGCCACGACAATTGAACCCCTGGGGAGCTCGGGTCAGCCGGGCTGAGAGGGCGACCACCACGCGTCGCCGACCCCTCGAACCTGAACCGGGTAATGCCGGCGGAGGGAAGATGGGAGCCCACGAGCGCGTCCTCGCGCTGGTGTTCACGGGTGGCGATCCGCCCACGCTGCATGACCAACGCGATCTCACCGAGCCCGCGCTGGTGATCGCCGCCGATGCCGGTCTCCACCACGCACAGCGGCTCGGTTACCGCGTCGACGTCGTGGTGGGGGATCTCGACTCGGCCGACCCGGCCGCAGTCGCGGCCGCCGAAGCCGCCGGCGCGGTGGTCCAGCGCCATCCGGTCGCCAAGGACGCCAGTGACCTCGAACTTGCCCTCGCGGCAGCACTCGACCGCGGCTGCACGGAGGTGATCGTCCTCGGCGGCCATGGCGGACGGCTCGACCACTTCTTGGCGAACACGCTGCTCCTCGCATCGCCCGAGCTGGCGGCCGTTCGCGTCGAAGCGCGGTTCGACGGCGCCACGGTGCTCGTCGTGCGCGACCGCATCGAGCTCCACGGAGCGCCCGGCGACGTCCTCACGCTCCTCCCGCTCGGCGGGCCTGCGAACGGTGTGGTCACCGAGGGTCTGCGCTACCCGCTGCGATCCGAGACGCTGCATCCCGGCTCGACGCGCGGGTTGAGCAACGAGCTCACCGAGGCCGCGGCGGTCGTCACGGTCGCCGATGGCGTGCTCCTCGCCGTGCTCCCCCGTCCCGACCGTGCTCCTCCTGGAAAGGCCACGCCGTGAAGCGCCTCCTTGCCCTTGCGGTCGTCATCACCGTGCTGCCCGTCACCGCCGCGTTCGCGACGGCCGGAGCGGCGACCGCCGCGAAGCCCGCCACGACGATCACGCTCGTGACCCACGACGCGTTCGCGGTGTCGAAGTCGGTGCTGCAGCGGTTCACGGCGCGCACTGGAGTGAAGGTGAAGATCCTGCGCGCGGGCGACGCGGGAAGCGCGCTCAACCAGATGATCCTCACCAAGGACAACCCGGTGGGTGACGTGTTCTTCGGGGTGGACAACACCTTCCTCAGCCGCGCGCTCGACAACGACGTGTTCGAGCCATACGACGCGGCTGGTCTCGCGTCGGTGCCTTCTGAGTACCAGCTCGACCCGACCCACCACCTCACGCCCGTCGACCACGGCGACGTGTGCATCAACACCGACAAGAAGTGGTTCGCCAAGCACGACCTCGCGGTGCCACAGACCCTCGACGACCTGACGAAGCCGGCGTACGAGTCGACGCTCGTGGTCGAGAACGCCGCGACATCGTCGCCCGGGCTCGCCTTCGTCCTCGCGTCGATCGCGCGCTACGGCGAGACCGGTTGGCGTGACTACTGGCAGAAGCTCCGCGACAACGGCGTGAAGGTGGTCGACGACTGGACTGCGGCATTCGAAGGCGAGTTCTCGCAGGGCGGCAACAAAGGGAGCTACCCGCTGGTGGTGTCGTACGCCTCGAGTCCGCCGGTCGCGGTGTACTTCACCAAGCCCCAGCCGGCGACGTCGCCGATCGGCACGATGCTCGACTCGTGCTTCCAGCAGGTCGAGTTCGCCGGGGTCCTGGCTGGCACCGAGCACCGCGACGCGGCGCGTCAGCTCGTCGACTTCATGTTGTCGGAGCAGTTCCAGGCCGACATCCCATTGCAGATGTTCGTGTTCCCGGTCCGTGATGGCACGCCGCTCCCCCCGGTGTTCGAGAAGTTCGCCGAGGTCGCGCCGAACCCGTTGACGCTGCCGCCCGCGGAGATCGGCGCCAACCGCGAGAAGTGGATCGAGGAGTGGACCGACACCACGCTGCGGTAGCGCCGCGGCGCGGCGGCGCCTGGCTCGCACTGGTGCCGCTCGCGTTCCTCGGCGTCTTCTTCGTCACTCCGGTGGTCGCGATCATCGGTCGCGGGTTGTTCGCCGACGGATCGCTCGACCTCTCGTCGCTCTCTGACGTGGTCACGAACCCCGCACTGCGTCACGTGATGTGGTTCACGGTGTGGCAGGCGACGGTGTCGACCGCGCTGACGCTGCTCGTCGCGCTGCCTGGCGCGTACGTGGTGAGTCGTTACGAGTTTCCCGGCCGACGAATGGTGCGCGCGCTCGTGACCGTGCCGTTCGTGCTGCCCACCGTGGTGGTCGGCTCCGCGTTCGTCGCGCTCCTGGGCGACGGCGGGCCACTCGGCGCGCTGGGGCTCGACCAGACCGTGTGGGCGATCTTGATGGCCCACGCGTTCTTCAACTACGCGGTGGTGCTGCGCACCGTCGGTGGGCTCTGGGCTCATCTCGACCCGCATCAGGAGGAAGCCGCTCGCGTGCTCGGCGCGTCGCGCCGGCGAGCGTTCCTCGAAGTCACGCTTCCTGCGCTCCGGCCCGCGATCGCTGCGGCGGCCGCCATCGTGTTCCTCTTCAGCTTCACGTCGTTCGGGGTGATCCTCATCCTCGGCGGCCCACGGTTCGCGACGCTCGAAACGGAGATCTACCGCCAGACCGCGCAGCTCCTGAACCTCGACGTCGCCGCCGCACTCACCATCGTGCAACTGGTCGCGGTGCTGGCGCTGCTGCTGATCACGGGCCGGCTCGAGGGGCGTCAGTCCGTGGCACTGCGCTTGCGGGCCGCGCGCGACACCGCACGGCCTCCGCGCAGCGCGCGCGAACGAGTCGTGGTCGGGATCAACCTCGCGGCGATGGCGTTGCTGCTCGGGGGTCCCGTGTTCGTGTTGATCGAGCGGTCGCTTCATCCACCCGGCGGCTACGGCTTCGACTTCTACCGCGCGCTCAACTCGCTCGGCGACGACAGCGTGCTGTTCGTCTCGCCGATCCAGGCGGTCGGAACTTCGTTGCGGTACGCGGCAGTCGCCACCGTCATCGCGATGTTCGTCGGCGGCTGCGGCGCGTTCGCGCTGGCGCGTCGACGCAGCGGCAGTCTCGACGCAGCCGTGTCACTCCCCCTCGGTGTGTCGGCTGTGACCGTCGGGTTCGGGTTCCTCATCGCGCTCGACGAGCCGCCCCTCGACCTCCGTACGTCGTGGATGCTCGTCCCCCTTGCGCAAGCGTTGATCGCGATCCCGTTCGTGATCCGCACCATGACGCCGGTGCTGCGATCGATCGACCCGCGCCTGCGAGAGGTCGCGGCAACGCTCGGTGCCTCGCCGGCGAAGGTCTGGCGTGAGGTGGACCTGCCGATCGCGGCCCGCGCCGGGCTGGTGGCGACCGGTTTTGCGTTCGCGATCTCGCTCGGTGAGTTCGGCGCGACGTTGTTCATCGTGCGGGCCGACACGCCGACGCTTCCCGTCGAGATCTTCCGCCTGCTCGGCCGGCCCGGCCCGCTCAACGTGGGCGCCGGCATGGCCGCGAGCGTGCTGCTCATGGCCATCACCGCAGTGGCGATCCTCGCGATCGAGCGCTTCCGCGTCGGCACGATCGGGGAGTTCTGAATGCTCTCGGTCGACGCGCTCTCGGTGCGCTACGGCGACTTCGTCGCACTCGACGCCGTCGATCTCCAGGTCGGCGACGGCGAGATCGTGTCGGTGCTCGGCCCGAGCGGATCGGGCAAGAGCACCCTGCTCCGCGCCATCGCGGGACTCGTGCCCGATGCGCAGGGACAGGTGGCATGGGACGGCGTCGACCTCGCGGGCGTCGCCACCCATCGCCGCGAGTTCGGCCTCATGTTCCAGGACCACGCATTGTTCCCGCACCGTGACGTGCTCGGCAACGTGGTGTTCGGGCTGCGCATGCACGGCGTCGGTCGCGCCGAGATCGGCGAACGGGCCGGGGTGACACTCGAGCGCGTCGGCCTCGCCGGCTTCGAGCATCGATCGGTGGCCGAGCTCTCGGGTGGCGAGCAGCAGCGGGTCGCGCTCGCACGCGCGCTGGCGCCCGAGCCGCGTCTCCTGATGCTCGACGAGCCACTCGGTGCACTCGACCGCGCGCTGCGCGAGCGGCTGGTCGGGGAACTGCGGACGCTCTTCACCGCGCTCGGGCTCTCGGTGCTGTTCGTGACGCACGACCACGACGAAGCGTTCGCGCTCGCCGACCGCGTGGTGGTGATGCACGAGGGTCGCGTGGCCCAGGTCGGCACACCGAGCGAAGTCTGGACCCATCCGGCCGACGCGTTCGTCGCGCGCTTCCTCGGCTGGAACGTGACGGACGCGTTCGGCCCGACAACCCGTGCGATCCGACCGGAAGACCTTCACCTGGACTGGCACCTGGACTGGCACCTGGACTGGCACCTGGGCGACGTCGGCGGGGTCGCCGGCACCGTGACCGCCCGCACGTTCCACCGCGACCATTACCTGGTCGACGTGACCCTCGACGCGGGTGACGCGCGTGGGCCCGGAGACGCTCCGCTGCGTGTCGCCGTTCCCATCGAGCAGCATCCGCCCGAGGTCGGCGACGCGGTGATGGTCGCGGCAGCACCTGGGGCGGGTGTCACCGTCTCCGACTGAGCCCGAGCAACGATCTGCACGGAATCTCCACAGTTCCGGCCGGACACCCACCCTCGGTGTCTTTATCCTTGGAGCACATGTCGAGCCCCGCTCCGGCGCTCACGCGCACGATCCTCGTGGTGGAAGACGAGGCCCCGATCGCGGAGGCCGTCGCCAGCCGCTTGCGCAGTGAAGGCTTTGCCGTGCAGATCGCGGCCGACGGCCCGTCGGGCGTCGAGCTCTCGCAGCGCCTCGACCCCGACCTCGTGGTGCTCGACCTGATGCTCCCCGGTCTCGACGGCCTCGACGTGTGCCGAGAGATCCAGCGCGATCGACCGATCCCCGTCCTCATGCTCACCGCCCGTGACTCCGAGAGCGACCTCGTGCTCGGTTTGGCCGTCGGCGCCGACGACTACCTCACCAAGCCGTTCAGCTCGCGTGAGCTCGTGGCGCGCGTCCACGCGCTGCTGCGACGGGTGGAACGTCACGACGCCGACGGATCGACGCGTGTGCTCGGCACCGTCGAGATCGATCTCGCGGCCCGACGGGTGCGCAACCACGGCGACGTCGTGCACCTCACCCCCACCGAGTTCGACCTGCTGTCGTTCCTCGCCGAGCGCCCGGGCAAGGTCTTCACGCGCGAGCAGCTGCTCGGCCAGGTGTGGGGCTACCACCAGGGCGGCGGCGCGCGCACGGTCGACTCCCATGTGCGAGCGCTGCGGCGCAAGCTCGGAAACGACCTCGTCCGCACCGTGCACGGCGTCGGCTACGCGGCGGGCGAATCGGTCGACGCATGACGCGTCGAGAACGGCTCGCCCATCCGCTCGACGACGTCCCGTCGATCAAGGTCAAGCTCGGCTTCATCATCGCGGTCGCAGTGGCTGTCACCGTGTTCGTGTTCTGGGTCGGCCTGAAGGTCGGGCTGTGGCCGTCGGTGAGCGGCATCCTCGCGGGTGTCGTCGCCATGGCCCTCGTGTGGTTCCTCTCGCGCGGGATGACGTCGCCGTTGCGCGAGATGGTCGCTGCCACCTCGGAGATGGCGCAGGGCAACTACGACCGCCGCGTGCGCGCAGTGTCGCGCGACGAGGTCGGCGAGCTCGCCCGGGCGTTCAATGCGATGGCCACCGATCTCGCCGAGACCGATCGGGTCCGGCGCGACCTCGTGGCGAACGTGTCGCACGAGCTCCGCACCCCCATCACCGCGTTGCAAGTGGTGCTCGAGAATCTTGTCGACGGCGTCACCGAGCCCGACCAGGAGACCTTCGCCACCATGCTCGCCCAGGTCGAGCGGCTCGGCCGCCTGGTGAAGCAGCTCCTCGACTTGTCGCGCTTGGAGTCCGGAGCGGTACCGCTCGACCGAACCGCCTTCCGGGTCGAGCCGATGCTCGAGCACGCGGTGCGAGAGCAACACCTCCACGCCCCCGAGATCCCGGTGCAGGTGTCGGTCGACGCCCACGACCTCACCGCCGACGGCGATCCTGAGCGCGTGCACCAGGTGGTCGCGAACTTGCTCGAGAACGCGATGCGACACACCCCGCGCGGCGGCATCGTCGAGGTGCGCGCCCATCGCAACGGCAACGGCGTCGTCATCGAGGTGCTCGACGAAGGCCCGGGCATCCCCGAAGCCGAGCAAGCGCGCGTGTTCGAGCGCTTCTACCGCGCCGACACGGCGCGCGCGTCCAGCGACGGCGGCGCCGGGCTCGGCCTCGCCATCGCGCAATGGATCGTCGACCTCCACGGAGGCGACATCCGTCCGGAACGTCGGGAGCCCCACGGCTGCCGCATGGTCGTCACCCTGCCCAACCACTGAGGAGCGTTTGCATGCCCCTGGCCACGATCGACGAAGCACTGAAGCGCATCCGGCGGGGCGAGATGGTTCTCGTCGTCGACGACGAAGACCGCGAGAACGAGGGCGACCTCACGATGGCGGCGAGCTGGGTGACCCCGGAGGCGGTGAACTTCATGCTGCGGTGGGGACGCGGCTTGCTGTGCATGCCGTGCGCGCCGGAGCGCCTCGACGAGCTCGACTTCTGGCCGATGGTGCCGGCCGATCGCGCCGGGTGCGACACCGCCTTCACCGTGTCGATCGACCACGTCACCGCGGGCAGCGGCATCGGCGCCGCTGATCGTGCGGTGACGATCCGCAAGGTGCTCGACCCCGGGGTCAGCCCCGCCGACTTCACCCGTCCGGGTCATGTGTTCCCACTGCGGGCACGCGCCGGTGGCGTGCTCGAGCGGCGCGGTCACACCGAGGCAGCCGTCGACCTCGCCCGACTCGCCGGGCTCCCGCCGGTGGCCGCGATCTGCGAAGTGCTCAGCGACGACGGCTCGCCCGCGCGGTTCCCCTACCTCGAGCAGTTCGCCGCCGATCACCTCGTCGCGATGATCTCGGTCGAGCAGGTCGCGGAGCACCGCTCCCGCCTCGACGACACCGAGCAGTACGGCTTCCGCACTCCCCTCCTGCTCTAGTCACACCGACGAGCCTGCGTCGAAGTTCGGCAAGAGTTGACGTACATCGACGCGGGTTCGGGAGGGGTGGTCAGCGCGGGCGGTTCTCCGTGCCGCGGCCGGGGGTGATGAACAGCGCCTGGCCGGGCTCGTGCACGTCGGCGGTGTGCCACACGTTGCGAGGGTTGATCACCGCCATGCCCGGCGTGAGCTCGACCTTGTGGATCTCACCGTCGATCTCCTGGAGGAGATCCACCCGTCCCGACACCAGCACGACGACCTCTTCGCCTGCCGGGTGGCGCTCCCACGTCTCCCACGACGCGTCCTGACGGTCGTACAGCACGAGCCGTCCGTCGTCGCCGTCGGCCTCGGTGCGGGCGCCGTACGCGCTGAGGTACTCGGGTGAGAACTCGAAGTCGGGCAGCGGATCGGCGGTGGCGCCGAGACCGAGATGCACGAACGTGCTCGACAGGTCGAACGCCTCACTCATCGTTCGAGGGGGCCTCGTGGATCACCACGATGGAGCGCTCGGGGTGGTCCGGGTCGAGGAACATCTCGATGCCGTCGGGCGGCGGTGCACCTGCGGCTTCGCTCTCGACGACGGTCTCCTCGGCCGGGCGGCGACCTTCCATCACGTCCCGGATGCCGAGCAGGCCCGCCGCGATCACCGAGCCTGCCGCAGACTTGCGGAACCGGTCGATCGGACGCTCGGGCTCGACAGCACTCATGCCTGAAGGCTAGGAGACGCAGCGGAGGCGTGGTCGGGGCAGCGCGACGCCGCAGCGGAGTCGACCCGAGATCCAGGTGTGGAACCTCTCGGTGCGTAGCGTGCAGGAGTGCCCGCCCCGATGACCGATGCCGAGCTGCGGCGACACCGAGTCACGTTCGGGATCGTGGTCGCAGTCGCGCTGGTGGCGGGGATCGCGTTCGCCGCCAACGCGCCCGATCGATCGGCTCCACCGCCGTCCGTCGCCGCCGCGCTCGCGACGACCACGACGACGGTCGTCCCCACCGAGACCCCTGCGCCCAGCAAGGGGACGACGGCCAAGCCTGCGGTCGACACGACTGCCGCACCCACCACCACCGTCGACCCAGGCGCGTTGCCGCAGACCGAGGCCAAGCCCATCGCGAGCGGCGCGGCCTGGGACGCGGGCGTGCACGCGTTGTGGCAGGCGATCGCGAAGGACGACCCCGACGCGGGCGCGCCGTTCTTCTTCCCGCTCTCGGCGTACGAACAGGTGAAGGCGATCAACGATCCGGCCGGCGACTACCGCCAGCGACTGCTCGCCAACTTCGCGGACGACGTGCACATCCTCCACGCGCAGCTCGGCGCCGACGCCGCGGACGCGACCTTCCTCGGCGTCGACGTGCCGAGCGACCAGGCGGTGTGGGTCCAGCCTGGAGAGGAGTCGAACAAGCTCCCCTACTGGCGCGTGTACGGCACGACGCTGCGCTACTCCGTGAAGGGCGAGACCCGCACGATGCCGGTCACGTCGCTCATCTCGTGGCGAGGCGAGTGGTACGTGGTGCACCTCGGCGCCGTGCGCTGAGCCCGCTCACGCGCCGGGCGGCTCACCGATCTCACGCAGTGCCGCCGCGATCGCGGCGCGGAGACGGCGCGCGGTGTCGGGCGACAGGTGCGCGATGAGCCCGAGCCCGGCCGCGCCCGCTTCCTCCAACGTGAGCACGACACGGAGCTCGCCGTCGCCGCACGCGTCGCAGTCGTCGGTGAGGGCCACGGCCCACGACACCGGCGGTCGCTCGTCGTCGTCGGCGGGATGGTCGTCGAGCGCGTCGTCGATCGATCGTCGCATGGTCGCTCCCTCGAGGCGGACCGTTACGATATCCACCGGCACTGCCACGGCTCAGGGCCCAATCGAGGGATGGCGGTAGGGTCCGGGCGCACCCTGTGCCCACCCACGCCGAACATCACCGAGGTCGACATGGAGTTCAATCCGAGCCCGCGTGCCGAGGAGCTCAAGCCGAAGCTCGCCGCGTTCATCGCCGACGTCGTCGACCCGGCCGAACCGATCGCGCACCGTCAGGTCGCGGAGTCCGGGAACCCGCACCACCACCCGCCGGTCATGGAGGACCTGAAGGCCGAGGCAAAGGCGCGCGGTCTCTGGAACCTCTTCATGCCCGACCCGCGCTTCGGGCCGGGCCTCTCCAACGTCGACTACGCGCCGCTCTGCGAGCTCACGGGCCGGTCACCGCTGTCGCAGGAAGCCACCAACTGCTCACCGCCCGACACCGGCAACATGGAGGTGCTCGCGGAGCTCGGGACGCCGCTGCACCACGAGCAGTTCCTCGCGCCCCTCGTCGACGGCAGCACACGCTCGTGCTTCGCCATGACGGAGCCGTGGGTCGCGAGCTCGGATGCGACGAACATCCAGAGCACCATCGAGCGCGACGGCGACGATTACGTCGTGAACGCGCACAAGTGGTGGACGACCGGCGCGGCGTCGGAACGGTGCACGTTCGCGATCCTCATGGGGGTCTCGAACCCCGACGGCGACCGCCACCGCCGTCACAGCATGGTGATCGTCCCGTTCGACACGCCCGGCGTCACGGTCGTGCGCTCGCTGCCGGTGCTCGGGCGCGACCACGGCAGCGGCCACTGCGAGACGCTCTACGAGAACGTGCGGGTGCCGAAGGAGTACCTCCTCGGCGAGGAGGGCGGTGGCTTCGCGGTGGCCCAGGCGCGGCTCGGGCCGGGGCGCATCCATCACTGCATGCGTGCGATCGGCATGGCCGAGAAGGCGTTGCAGCTCATGTGCGAGCGGGTGCAGCAGCGGGTCGCATTCGGCAAGCCGCTGGCGGACCAGGGCTCGATCCAGGAGCGGATCGCCGAGTCGCGCCTGGAGATCGAGCAGGCCCGCCTGCTCACCATGAAGGCGGCGTGGATGATCGACACCGTCGGCAAGAAAGCTGCACGCGACGAGATCGGTGCGATCAAGGTGGTGGCCGCCCGCCTCGCCACGCGCGTCATCGACCGTGCGATCCAGAGCTTCGGCGCAGCCGGGGTGTCCGACGACTGGCCGCTCGCCGCGATGTACGCGGAAGCCCGCACGCTCCACTTCGTCGACGGGCCCGACGAAGTGCACCTGCAGCAGATCGCGCGGCGCGAGCTCCGGCAGTACGAAGACCGGCGCGTGTGAAGGTCCGCATCGGCTTCGGCGGGGGCGCGCGGGGACCGGCCGAACGCATCCACCAGTTCGGGGAGCTGGTCGACGCGCTCGAGGAGCGCGGCTTCGACTCGCTGTGGTGCTCCGAGCGCGCGACCGGGCCGATGCCCGATCCGATGGTGGCGTTGTCGTTCGCGGCGGGTCGCACGCGCAAGCTGAAGCTCGGTACATCGGTCCAGGTGCTCCCCGGGCGCAACCCGGTGCTGCTGGCCAAGCAATGGGCCGCGCTCGACGTGTTGTCCGGCGGGCGAGCCCTCCCGGCGTTCGGGCTCGGCGTGGTCGACCCACGTGAGCAGCAAGCCTTCGGCATCGCCCGCGAGGAACGCGCGCCCTGGTTCGACGAGGCGCTCCCGTTGATCCGCCGGCTCTGGTCGGAGGAGTCGGTCGACCACGACGGGCCTCGGTTCCACTACGAGGACGCTTCCATCGGCACGTTGCCGTCGCACCCACTCGACGTGTGGTTGGGCGGACGCGCGCCGGTCGAGCTCCGACGCGTGGGACGCATGGCCGACGGGTGGCTGCCGAGCTTCTGCACGCCCGAGCAGGTGGCACGCGACCGTGTCGTGGTCGACGACGCCGCGGACGCTGCCGGTCGCTCCATCGATCCGGAGCACTACGGCGCGATGGTCTTCTACACGCTCGGATCGATCCCGGAGGCGTACTCCAGAACCCTCGCGGCGCGGCGCGGAGTCGACCCCGACGAGGTGATCGTCACCAGTCTCCCCGCCTTGCGCGACCGTCTCGAGGAGTTCGTGAGCGTCGGGTTCACGAAGCTCGTGCCCGTCCCGATGCACGACGTCACCTCGTGGCCCGACGAGCTCGACACCCTCGCCACCGCCGTCCTCGATCTGCAGAATTGACCCAAGCGGGTCAGAGGCCGTGGTCGCCGACGGGGCCCACGGTCAGGCCGCGCGACGAGAACACGTCGGCCAGCTCCGGGAGCGCGCCGAGCGCGGACCGCCACGACCCGGGGTACGACGTGCAGTCGGAGTCGTGCAAGAGCACGGTGCCGCCGTCGACGTAGCGACGCATCACGTCGTTGACCACTGACCGCGGGGTCGCCTCCTTGCGCCAGTCGCGACCCCAGGTCGTCCACAACACCGTGCGCATGCCGAGCCCACGAGCCACGCGCAACGACGAATACGACATGATCCCGAACGGAGGTCGAAACCACAGGGGCGACGTGCCCGTTGCGTCGCGCACGGTGTCGAACGCGGCACTGATGTCGGCCGCGGTGCGACGCGGGGTGCGTCGGAGCATGTTGCCGTGCACGTCACCGTGCACCGCGACCTCGTGTCCGGCAGCTGCGACCTCGTGGGCGACCTCCGGGGCGGCGCGCACCATGTCACCGAGCATGAAGAACGTCGCCTTCCATCCGAGGTCGTCGAGCGCGGCGAGGAACGCCGGCGTGGACTCCGGGTCAGGACCGTCGTCGAACGTGAGCGCGACGTGGCCGGGACGGCCCACACCGACCAGTGCGGGCGTGAGCCGGACCCCGATCGGCGACACCCCCCCGAGCGCGGGGCCCGCGTGCACGATGGCGGCTCCGACACCCACTGCGCCGACGGCAACTGCCACCCGCGTCGTTGGTTTCAGCGCAGCTCCCCGAGCGACGCCGCGCGCAGGTTGGCGCGATCGAACCGGTCGATGAGCACAGCGACCGCGTGCTCCATCTCGTCGAGGTCGCGGCCGCGGCCGTCGAGCAGGTACACCTTGTCCCGCTGCAGGGCGACGGGGAGGTCATCGGGGCCGAACGTGTCGTTCGGCACCACGAGCTTCTGCTTCGTGCGACCCGCGTAGTACTGGTCGAAGGCATCGAGGCGACGCCCGGGCACGAACTCCCGCGTGGGCTCACCGACCTCGTGGGAGATGACGTCTCCGGCTCGGTCGACGTCGTTCCGGGCGCGGGTCCACCGTAAGAACGTGCCGCGTCCCCAACCGCCGTTGGCGATGTCCACGCCGCTCGCCGCGAGCCCTGCGAGCTGCTGCGTGTGATCGCGCGCGGTGAGCGCGTCGACGACGACCGTGACGTCGAGCTGCTTCACACCGTCGAGGAGGATGGGATCCTCCAACTGCTCGTCGTCGAGACGCACGCCGAGGTACGCGGTGCGCCGAACCCCTTCCGGCGGTCGCGCGACACCGACACCGATCGCCGAGACGGCCTGGGCTCCCAGCGTGAGGCCGCTGTAGAGGACGAGGACCGTTGCAGCCGTGATCCACATCGTCTTGCGGGGCGCCGGCGTGCGCAGTGGTACCACGCGACCTTTGCGGTCCACGGAATGGTTGGTGTCCGCCAGCGCCGCGACCTCGGTGGCCGGATCACCAGTGAACAGCGCGTGACCGTTCGTGATGAGGCTGTCGCGCGCGGGACCCGCCGCAGTGACGTCGCGCAGGATCGTCTGGAGCCCGGTCTCATCACGCGCGTACGCATTGACGCCCGCGCGCGACATCATCTCTGCGTTGTCCTTGCCGTGCCCCGCGATCGGCAGGTAGGTGATCACGGGCAGACCGACCGCGAAGGCCTCCATGCACGTGAGCCCACCCGCGTTCTCGACCAGCGCGTCGGCCGCGGTCATCAGCGTGGGCATGTCGTCGGTCCAGCCGATGACGGTGCCGTACCCAATGGTCTCGACCTCGGCGCGCAGCTTGTCGTCCTGACCGCACACGGTGATCGGGTGGAACTCACCGGTGCGACCGATCGCCTCGACCGTGGCGACGACGTCGCCGACACCCCAGGAGCCTGCGACCACCAGGACGGCGCGGTCGTGGGGATCGAGTCCCAGCGCGCTGCGCACGACGTCGCGATCGACCGTGACGTCGCGGAAGCGGGGTCCGACGAGGGGACCACGCGCCCGCGCGTCGCGTCCGCCACGAGCGGTCGCGGCATCGGCCGACAGCTCACTCACCGCGAGATGGCGGTCGACGCCGGGGTGGACCCACAAGGAGTGCACCGCGAAGTCGGTGAGGTAGGTGACGACCGGCACGCGCAGCGTCTTCTTCCGCCGCATTCGTCCGAGCACCAACGACGCGAGCGGGTACACCGACACGATCGTGTCGGGACGGAACTCCTTGATCCGGCGGCGGAGCTTGCGGCGGGTGAGCCAGGTGTCGACGATCACGGCGGGTGCGCGCAGCACCGGCGACATCTTGTAGCTGAGCTCGTAGCTCCAGGGGAACATGCGCAATTGCACCTGGTAGAACCAGCGCAGCGCAGGGCCGATGTGGAACGCAACGGCGTCGAGGAAGTCGATGACTTCGACTCGGTGCCCGTCGGCAACCAGCCGGTTTCGCAGCTCTTTGGCCGCGCCATCGTGTCCCGCGCCCATCGACGCGGAAACGATCAAGATGCTCCGCCGCACGGGGCCAAGGGTACCGGGTCGGGCCAGTTCGTGCCGGGAACGGGTCGGACCCGGTCAGAGGGTCAGTTCGGCCGTTCGGCGGATCAGGAGATGAGCGCCCCTCTCCCGGCACCGGGTGCGCGTGTCAGTTGGTGCCGTCACGCAGCGATGCCACGATCACGCGCATCGCCAAGACCGTCGCGCAGAACAACCCGAAGTATCCGAGCACACGCAGCAACGAGGTGTTCCCGCTGAACGACGGACCGCCCTCGATCGCGATCAGACCCACCGACGCGAGGCCGATGGTGCCGGCCAGGAACGCGAGCACGAACCGGTTGACGAGGCGGGTGACGACCTGTTCGTCGTGCTCGTCGGCGAAGTGCGACACGCGCACGCGAAGTCCGTCTCGCTCGAGCATCGAGAATGCGCGGTCGACGTGGCGAGGGAGGCGCCGGAGCATGGGCACCGTGCGGAGGATCTCGTCGCGCACCGCCGATTGCACCGAGCCGGGCGTGACCTGACTCCGCACCCACTGACCCGCGATCGACTCCGCCGCCTCGATCACCGAGTAGTTCGGCGCGATGGTGGTGAGCGTGCCCTCGAGCACGATGAGGGCGCGAAAGAAGGTGCTCCACTCGGCAGGCAGCGTGATCCCGAAATCGAAGAACAGCCGGAGCATCGCGTTCAGCATCGCGGCGTCCGGGCGCGAGCCCGGGGCGAGGTGTTGCGCCATGAACCGGGCCAGCGCACGCTCGAAGTCGCCGACGTCGACACCGCGCCGCAGGCGCGCGACCTGCAACACCGCCTGCACCACCGCGTCGGCGTCACGGCGGGTGATGCCCGCGAGCATGTCGCGCAGCGCCGCCTGCTCCAGCGAATCGAGGCGCCCCGCGGCGCCGAAGTCGATCAGCGCGAGGCGACCGTCGGCGAGCAGCATCACGTTGCCGGGGTGCGGATCAGCATGGAACACGCCCTCTTGGAGCATCTGCTCGAGGAACATGCGCAGCAGCTGGTCGGCGATCTTGGTGCGATCCGACGGTCGCGCCTCGCTCCATGCCACCTGACGAACATCGACGCCGTCGAGCCACTCCATCACGAGGACCCGCGACGTGCTCAGCTCTTCGTACACGTGCGGCACGTACACACGCGAGCCCGGCGGGAGGCACGCGGCGATGGTGCGCGCGTTACGGGCCTCGATGCGATAGTCGAGCTCCTCGCGCAACCGCGCGCCGAACTCGTCGACGAGATCCTTGACGTGGTACTCCGAACCCCACGACGTGCGCGACTCCGCGACGCTCCCGAGCTCCTCGAGCACCGAGAGATCGACGTCGACGGTGTCGCGCACCTCTGGCCGTTGCACCTTGACGACCACGGGGGAGCCGTCATGGAGCTGCGCCCGGTAGACCTGCCCGATCGACGCGGCGGCGAGCGGCACCCACTCGAACGAGGCGAACACCTCGCTGCGCGGCGCGCCGAGCTCTTCGTCGAGCAGCTCTTCGATGCCTTCGCGTGGTGCCGGCCGGACGTCGTCCTGCAGGAGCGCGAGCTCCGCCGCGAACTCGGGCGAGATCAGGTCGCTGCGCGTCGACACCACCTGTCCGAGCTTCACGAACATTCCCCCGCACTCCTCGAGCGCGAAGCGCAGCCGCCGTGCGGTCGGCCGGCGCTCGCCGCCTGGTGCTGCGCCGTTGCGACCGAGACCCATCGACGGACCGAGGCCGTTGCGCATCGCGATCCGGCTGATCTCCGCGTACCGACGCACCTGGCGGCTCCGCAGACGCACGGTGCGAAGCGGGTGCGGAATCGTCTGCAGCCCGGTCTGGGCGCGGGCGATCATGCCCGGCCGCGCCAGGAATTCCATCCACACACCCGCCGCCATCGCTCCGAACAGCGAGAACAGAAAGAGGTTGCGCTCGAAGTTGTCGACCCCTTCGGAGCTCTCTGCGGCGATGGCGAGCGCGACCGTTGCGCCGACGGCCCAGCCGAGCAGCCCCGTGAGCAGGGTGGCCGCGAACGAGCGCCGTACGCCGAGGATCCGACCGATCAGCGCGCCGGCGACGAGGGCGAACACGAACGCCGGAACGAGCAACCAGAGCTCGTCGCCCAGCTGTTCGAACACCGACGCGGCGAGCGGCGCCGTCATGATGCTGCCGTCATTCGGTTGGCGTTCAGACGTGTCGTCATGAACTGAGAGGGTGCGTCACCCAATCTCCTCCACGACGAGCACTCCGTCGGCGTGGCGGGCCCGC
This sequence comes from Acidimicrobiia bacterium, assembly GCA_040510575.1. Lineage (GTDB taxonomy): Bacteria > Actinomycetota > Acidimicrobiia > IMCC26256 > DASPTH01 > DASUMF01. The sequence continues at coordinate 18,679 of JBEVIU010000077.1, forward strand.
AGCACCTTCTTGTCGAACTTGCCGACGCTCGTCTTGGGCACCTCGTCGATGAACGTCCACCGTTCGGGGAGCTGCCACTTGGTGACGCGACCTCGAAGGAACTCGCAGAGGTCGGCGGCAGCGATCTCGGTGGTGCCCTTGCGCACGATGCACGCGAGGGGGCGCTCGTCCCAGCGCGCGTCGGGTACTGCGATCACGGCGGCTTCCGCGACGTCGGGATGCGCCATGAGGTGGCCCTCGAGCTCGACCGACGAGATCCACTCGCCGCCCGACTTGATGACGTCCTTGGTGCGGTCGGTGATCCGCACGTAGCCACCCGAGGTGACGCTCGCGATGTCGCCCGTGCGCAACCAGCCCTCGTGGAACTTGTCGGGTGACTTGTCGCGGTAGTACCCCGCGGTGACCCACGGTCCGCGCACCTGCATCTCGCCGATCGCGACACCGTCCCACGGAAGCACCGTGCCGTCGTCGTCGACGATGCGCAGCTCCACACCCGGCAGCACGCGCCCGGTCATCGAGCGGTAGTCGAGCTCCTCGGTGGTGCCGAGGGCGACGTCCTTCGGGGGCCAGGCGATCGCCGCGAGCGGGCTCGTCTCGGTCATCCCCCACGCCTGCACGATGCGGATCCCGAAGCGCTCCTCGTAGGCGTCGATCAGCGCGCGCGGGACCGCGGACCCACCACACAGCACCTGACCGAGCGACGAGAGGTCGACGGGATGGGTCTCGGAGTAGTGGAGCAGGTCGGTCCAGATCGTGGGCACCGCACACGCGCAGGTGGGACGTTCGGCCTCGATGAACGCGGCGAGCGGCTCGCTCTGGAGGTAGCGGCCGGGGAGCAGGATGTCGGAGCCGGCCAACCACGCCGCGTACGGCGTTCCCCACGCGTTGGCGTGGAACATCGGCACCACGGGCAGCACCCGGTCGCGATCGGTGAAGCGCGCTGCGCTGCCGTGCCCGACGCCCATCGAGTGCAGGAACGTCGATCGGTGCGAGTACACGACACCCTTGGGGTTACCGGTGGTGCCGCTCGTGTAACACATCGCCGCGGCAGCGCGTTCGTCGATCTCGGGCCATTGGTATCCGGGCTGCTCGGCGGCCAGGAGCTCGCCGTAGCGGTGCACCGCCGCCCGCCCGCTTTCGAGCGGTGTGGCATCGCCGTCGCCGATGACGATGTAGTGCTCGACCGACGTGAGCTGTGGAGCGAGTGGTGCGAGCAACGGGATGAGCGAGTCGTCGAGGATCACGACGCGGTCCTCGGCGTGGTTCACGATGTAGACGAGTTGCTCAGGGAAGAGGCGCAGGTTCAACGTGTGCAGCACCGCGCCGATGCCGGGGATCGCGAAGTAGGCCTCGAGGTGCTCCTGGGTGTTCCAGGCGAGCGTGCCGACGCGGTCCCCCACGTCGACCTTGAGGCGCCGGAGTGCAGCGGCGAGGCGCTCGGCGCGGTCACCGACCTCCCCGAACGTCGCGTGACGGCTCTTCCCACCCTCGAACGTGACCACTTCGCTGTCGCGGTGCACCGTGCGGCCGTGGCGGAAGATCATGCCCACCGTGAGCGGGAAGTCCTGCATGGTCGACTGCATCGGGAACCTCCCCCAGAAGCGAATTTCGCTGGTGGGAGCGTACCCGTGTGCGTCGAGGGCGTCACCCGCCGACGGAGACCTCAGCCGCCGTAGTTCATCCTCGTGTCCTGCATTCCGAGGACAGGGGTGTCTTCGGCCTTCGAGAAGCCGGCGTCGACGACCTCCCCGATGAAGACCGAGTGGTCGCCCACGTCGACGGTCTGGCGGACTGCGCACTCGACGAAGGCGACGGCCTGGTCGAGGATCGGCGCGCCCGTCACTCCCTCGTGGAACGGGAAGCCGTTGAGGGTGTGAGCGTCGAGATCGACGTCGACCGGCTTGGTGAACTTGCGCACGATGGCGCGGTCCTCACGGTCGATGATGTTGCAGCTGAACACCTGACCTTCGGTGATGAGCTCGTGGGTGAACGCTTCGGTCTCGACCGACACTGCGAGCAGCTTGGGATCGAACGACACCTGCGTGACCCAGTTGGCCGTCATCGCGTTGCGCCGATCGCCGGACCGCGAGCCGATCACGTACAGCCCGCTCGGCATGGTCCAGAGCACCCGTCGGCGGAGTCGGTCGTACTCATCCGGGTCGACACCGTCGGGGAACGGCGGAACCGGTCCATCCTTCGTGGGCATCGGCCGAGACTACGAGACCGAGTCGAGGGTTGAAGCGAGGTCGCCTTCGCGGGCGAGGCCCTCGGCCATCGGGACGTCGAGCGCGGCCCACACCAGCGCTTTCGCGGCGCGCACCGCCGCCGGTGGAAGGGCTGCGATCGTGTCCGCGCACGCGTCGGTGCGCTCGACGAGCTCGGCACGCGGCACGACCTCGTCGACGAAGCCGCGTTGCCAGGCCTCGGCGGCGGGGATGCGGTCGCTGGTGAGGATCGCGTGCAGCGCCGCCGAGGTCCCCGCCACGCGTCCCAGCGTCTGCGTCGCGCCACCGGCGGGAATCATGCCGATGCGCGCTTCGGGGAGGGCGACGACACAGTCGTCGGTCGCGAGCCGGTAGTCGCACTGCAACGCGAGCTCGAAGCCGAAGCCGACCGCGTTCCCGTGCATCGACGCGATCATCGGCACCGGCACCGCCCGCAAGAGGCCCCACACGTCGCGACCCCACCGCGCGTCGCGCATGGCGAAGAGCGACGGTGCGGTGCCGAACTCGCGCAGGTCGGCACCGGCGGAGAAGTGATCGCCTTCGGCGCGGAAGACGACGACCCGCGTGCTCGAGTCGGCGATCACCCCACCCAGCACGTCGCAGAGCTCGTCGCGCGTCGCAACGTCGTAGATGTTGATCGGTGGGTTGTCGAAGACGATGTCGGTCACGGGGCCACGAACGCGGACGTGGAGGCGATCAGCCATCGCCGCCCTCCAACGCCAACAGGTGGCCGACGGCCTCCTCGAGCGAGATCCGGGCGCGACTGCCGGACGTACCGCGGTGCAGGACGTCGACCGCGAGCAGCACCGCGAGGAGCCCTGCGACCGGATCCGCGACCGACGATCTCCCGAGGCGAGGAGGATCGTGGCGCGCCGCCCAGCCCCCGCGCGCTTCGGCCGCGAGGCCGTAGCCGGGGCGTTCGCCCTCGGCGAAGGCTGCGATGCGAACGATCGGGACCGGCGTGCGGTCGAGCCCGACGTTGCGCAGCACGCGGGGCGTGGTGCCGTCGACCAGGACGTCGGCACGTTCGAGCAACAGCGCGAACGCGTCCCGTCCGGCGCTGGTGCCGAGGTCGAGCCCGACAACGCGCTGGTCGGAGATCAGCTGGTCGCGCAGCGGGAACGGGTCAGGCCGACGGGGGTCGACCACGCGCACGACGTCGGCGCCCAGATCGCGGAGCACCCGGCCGGCGAGCGGTGCCGCCCACGTTGCGCCGAGCACCACCACGCGCGCGTCCAGGTCGCGTGGGGCGCGCGTCGGCCACGGCACCTCCGGCGCAGGCGCGGGTCCTTCCCTCACCGCGGCGACGGGCAGCCCCCACTCCCCCGCTTCGCGGTCGATCGCCTCCGCCGACAACATCGACAGGTCGGGCAATCCCCTCCCGTCTCGTCTTGGCGTCCCCGGGGCACGGTTTGCGTGCCTGGGAGACGCCGAACGGGGAGAGGAGGAAGTCATGGACTCGATCATCACTGCGAAGTCGGGCCAGGCGGTCGGCGGTCCGGGGTGGACCCATCCGTCGGCCGCACGCAACAACACGCCCGGTGCCATGAGGCCGGGCGCGCCGGGGCGCGCGGCGTCGATCATCGGCACACCGAGCGCGTCACACAGGTCGCGGACCGCCTCGTCGGCGATCGCGACCGCCGCCCGTCGCGGTGCGCGGAGGGGTGCGGGACGCGTCACGAGCGCGTTCATTCGCCGCGAAACGTCGGTGAACGCTTGTCGAAGAACGCGGCGATCCCTTCGGCACGATCGGAGGTGGTCGAGAGCAGGAGGTTGAGATCCGACTCGACTCGATGACCTTCGGCGATCGTGAGGTCGCGGCCGCGCTGCACTGCGTCGCGCGCCGCGGCCTGCGCACGCGGTGCACCGGCAGCGAGACGCGCGGCCAGTGCCTCAGCGTGCGCGACGGGGTCGGCGACCCGGATCGCCGCGCCACTGCGCTCGAGCGCGTCGGCGTCGAGCTCCTCACCCATCACGAGCGCCCGGAGCGCCACGGCCACCCCGGCAACCCGGGTGAGGCGCTGGGTGCCACCCCAGCACGGCAACTCACCGTGTTCGACCTCCGGAAGTTGCAGCGTTGCGTGGGCGCCGATCACCCGGACGTCGGCGGCGAGCAACACCTCGGCGCCGGCGCCGACCGCGGCACCGTCCCACACCGCGATGGTTGGAGCCGGAAAGGACGCGACGATCGCGGCCGGGTCGCGCAAACCCGCGGGAGTGGCCGGTCGAGGCTCACGGCACCCCGCGCCGCTGCGGGCGTCGAGCAACAGCGCTCGCGGCGCGGCGGCGAGCAACGCCTCGAGGTCGGCGACGAGGCGGGCGCCGTCACCACTCGTGATGTCGCCCAACGCGCCCGGCGCGAGGTTGACGACCGCGACCGAGGTCACGGTCGGATCGTCGCCGCGGTCAGGGGGCGACACGCGCGAGCTCGCTCACCTCGGCACGCTCCGCATCGCTCAGCGCCCACGCCTCCGTGGCGGCCGCGTTGGAGCGCACCTGCTCGGGCGTCGTCGCACCGGCGATGACGCTCGCCACCGACGGGCACCCGGCCAGCCACGAGAGCGCGAGCTCGGTGATCGTGTGACCGTGCGCGGTCGCGTACGTGTCGAGCCGCTCGACCACGTCGAGCTTCTGATCGTCGAGGAACATGCTTGCTCGGTCACCCCACGCGGCGAGACGCGTGCCTTCGGGCGCTGCTTCGCCGCGCTTGTACTTGCCGGTGAGCACACCGCTCGCCAACGGGAAGTAGGGCATGAGCGTGATGCCGAGCCGTTCGATCGCGGGGAGCGCGTCGTCCGCGGCCGCCCGGGCGTGGCGGGGGGAGTTGTTATGCACGTTGACGAACGGACGAAGGGCGTGCTCGGCTGCCACCGCGGGCGCCCCCGGGAGCTCAGCCGCGGGGAACGTCG
>JBEVIU010000078.1:0-11777 GCA_040510575.1 Acidimicrobiia bacterium
CGGTCGAGCTCGGCGGCGACGTGTGCATCGTGGTGGGCAACGAGAGCAACGGCGCGAGTGCCGAGGTACTCGCTGCGTGCGACGCGGTCGGGTTCCTCCCGCTGCTCGGTCGGGTCGGATCGCTCAACGTGGCGACGGCGACTGCGGTCGCGCTGTACGAGGCCCGCCGCCAGGCGTGGCAGGCGGATGCCCCGTCATGAGGCGCGCGGGCCCCACCGACGGCGACGGCTAGTGCAATCGTGGAGGCGGCCCGATGCCGCGTATGCACTCCGCCGAGCGGTGGGACAGCGCACCGACCAGACCTGGGCTGCTGCGCGTCAGCGCTACGGACCCCGGGACGAGGTCGCTCTGTTCGACGGTGATCCACGCCTCGCGCTCGTGACCGTGAACTTCTCCACCACCCGCTACCTGAAGCTCATGCTCTGCACGCTCGGTGAGCAGCGCGAGCTCTGGTTCCTCCGCCGCCTCGTGATCGTCGACAACCACTCGCGCGACGGCGGGCTCCCGTTCCTCCGTGCGCTCGCCGCACGGGTGCCGCGTGTGCACCTCGTCGAACGGCGGCACGCCCTCCACCACGCCGGCGGCATGCGTGCCGGTGTTCGCGCGCTCACGGAGCTCGAGCGCGACGAACCCGCCGACGCGCGCGCCAACGTGGTGGTGTTCTGCGACACGGACGTGGTGTTCCGCAACCCCGCGACGTTGCTCGATCTCTCCGCCGCACTGGTGACCAAAGACGGCGCGTTCGTGGGTGAGGCCCGTCAGGCACCGCCGCGCCCGCACCCCGACGTGCAGGCGTCGTTCTTCGCGGTGCGACGCGACGCGATGGCGCGACGCGACGTACGCCCACTCGAGCACCACGGCTCGCCCGCGTTCGCGATGCAGTGGAGCATGCTCCGCGCCGGGTTGACCGTGGTCGACTTTCCCAGCAACCACGGCGGGTACGTGCTCCACCGCGGGCGCGCCGGCGTCGAGGCCGCGGCGGCCTACTCGGTGGGTGCACACGCGCGCGTGCCCGCAGCGCGTTCGGAACCGCACTACATGGGGGTGCCCGACGGCCCGACCATCTGGGCGGGCATCGAGGCGCAGTGGGCGCCGCTGCTCGCACCAGAGGCGGAGCCTGCGCTGCTCGAGCACCTGGCCGAGCGCTTCGCCGTGATCGGCGACGACGTCGGCGCGTAGCCGCCGCGTTGATGCGGGGGTGGTGGGGCTACCTGGAATCGAACCAGGGACCTCATCCTTATCAGGGATGCGCTCTAACCGACTGAGCTATAGCCCCCGGTCGGGGCGCCGAGATTAGCAGTGCGGCCCTCGTTGTCGTTCAGCCACGAAGGCGGTCTCGTTCAGCCATGGTGGCGGTCGGTCAGAGTGCCGACTCGTCTTCGCTGATCGTGATCTCGATGCCACCGAACAGCTCGGCGAAGAGGTTGTAGAACGCGGCCGCGATCACCGTGAGCACGATCTCGAGCACCACGAGGACAGCGCCGATCAGCAGCATGCCGCGCAGGATGTCGCTGTCGAGGAACGTGAAGTCGTTCGTCTGGAGCAGGTCGCCGAGGAAGCTCTCGACGCTGTCGATCACACCGGCAGCGTCACCGATGAACCACAGCGCGATGACCGCCACCATGACCACCGCCATCGCGCTGATGTAGAAGCACACAGACATCTTGAGCACGGTCCAGAGGTCGACGCGGTGGATCGTCTGGCGGTAACGGCGGGCGTCGGTCTCTGGTGCCGGCGCGACGCGGGCCTGGGGTTGTGCCGGGGCGGCAGGGCGAGGCTCTGCGGGGTTGGCGGTGGGGCGCGGCGCTTCCCGCACGGACGCGCGCGCCTGCGACTCGCTCAGATCGTCCGCCGCCGTCCCCATGGGTCCTCGCCTCTCCGGGCCGATGTCGTCGGCCCTGAGCCCGCCAGTCTGCTAGCTGCCGGACCCTGTGTCCGAGTCGGCCTCGTCGCCGTCGGTTTCGAGCACCTGCGCGACCGCACTCACGGTCTCGCCCGCACCGAGTCGCGCCACCCGAACGCCGGTTGCATCTCGACCCTGGGCCGAGATCTCCATGACGCCCATACGGATGATGTTCCCCTCGGTGGAGAACACGAGTATCTCATCGTCGGGCGTCACTGTGAACGCGGCCACCACCTGGCCCCGTGACGCCGTGATCTTCATGCCCCGGACACCCTGACCGCCGCGACCCTGCTGGTGGAAGGAATCGAGCTTCGTCCTCTTGCCGTGGCCGCTCGAGCTCACGAAGAGCATGACCGCGCCGTCGCGGACGACATCCGCGCTCACCACGGCGTCGTCGGCGTTCTTGAGCTTCATGCCCCGGACACCGGCCGTGGCCCGTCCCATCGAGCGCACGTCGGATTCGGCGAACCGGATGCTCATGCCGTTCTTCGAGACCATGATGATCTCGTTCTCGCCGTTCGTCTGGATCACCTTCACCAGCTCGTCACCGCGTTGCAGGTTGATCGCGATCAGACCGCTGCGCAGCGCGGAGTCGTACTCCGACATCTTGGTCTTCTTGACGACGCCGTTGCGCGTGACGAAGAACAGGAAGACGCCGTCTTCGTAGGTACGCGTGTCGATGACCGCCTGCACGCGTTCGTCGTTCTCGAGTGGGAGCAGGTTGACGAGTGCGGTGCCGCGCGCGGTCCGCTCCTTCATCGGGATCTCGTGCGAGCGCAGCCGGTAGGTACGACCACGGTTCGTGAAGAACAACAGGTACGAGTGCATCGTGGTGGTGAGCAGATGCGCGACGTAGTCCTCGTCGCGCAGGTTGCCTCCACGCACGCCCCGACCGCCGCGACCCTGACGCCGGAACGCGTCGGCGGCGACCGTCTTGATGTAGCCGCGTGCGGAGAGCACGACCACGACTTCTTCGTCGTCGATGAGGTCGAGCGTGTCGATGTCGCCCGGGTCGAAGGTGAGCACGGTACGACGCTCGTCGGCGTACTTGGTGCGGATCTCGCCGAGCTCGTCCTTGATCACGCCGTCGAGCTTCGATGGGCTGTCGAGGATCGCCTGCAGCTCCTTGATGCGCTCCTGCAGCTCGGCGAGCTCCTCGCGCAGCTTCTGGCCGTCGAGCTGGGTGAGCCGCCGCAGCTGCATGTCGAGGATGTGCTGGGCCTGGATCTCGCTGAACTCGAACGGCGCCACCTGGAGTCCGGCGCGGGCGGTGTCGGCGTCTTCGGAGCCTCGGATCAGGGCGATGATGGCGTCGATCATGTCGAGCGCCTTCACGAGGCCCTCGACGATGTGCTCGCGCTCCTTCGCCTTGCGCAGGCGGAACTCCGTGCGACGGCGCACCACCTCGCGCTGGTGCTCGACGTACACCTCGAGCGCGCGCTTCAGGTTGAGCAGGCGCGGGACGCCGTCGACCAACGCGAGCATGTGCACCGCGAACGAGGTCTGCATCGACGTGTGCTTGTAGAGCTGGTTCAGCACCACCTGCGCGTTGGCGTCGCGCTTGAGGTCGACGACGAGTCGGATCCCGGTGGAGCCCGACGACGCGTTGCGGACGTCGCGGATGCCTTCGATCTTGCGGTCGTTCACGAGCTCGGCGATCTTCTGGCCGATCACCTCGACGGAGGTCTGGTACGGCACCTCGGTGACGACGATGCTCACGTCGCCCCGACGGTTCTCCTCGATGTCGGCGACGGCGCGGAGCTTGATGGAGCCGCGACCGGTGGTGTACGTGTCGATGATCCCGCTGCGGCCGAGGATCTGCGCACCGGTCGGGAAGTCGGGGCCCTGCACGAACTGCATGAGGTCTTCGATCGACGCGGTGGGGTTGTCGATCAGGTGCAGCGTGGCGTCGATCACCTCGCCCAGGTTGTGGGGTGGAATGTTGGTGGCCATGCCGACCGCGATGCCGCCCGACCCGTTGGCCAAGAGGTTCGGGAACCGGGCCGGGAGCACCACCGGCTGGTCGCGCGTGCCGTCGTAGTTCGGCATCCACTCGACGGTGTCTTCGTCGATCTCGCCGAGGAGCTCCATCGCGAGCTGGTGCAACCGGGCTTCGGTGTACCGCGCGGCGCCGGGGCGGTCGTTGGGGTCGGGCGAACCGAAGTTGCCGTGCCCGTCGATCAGCGGGTAGCGCAGCGAGAAGTCTTGGGCCATGCGCGCCAGCGCGTCGTAGATCGCGCCGTCGCCGTGGGGGTGGTAGTTCCCCATCACGTACCCGACCGACGACGACGACTTCTTGTGCTGGCGGTCGGGCCGGGTGCCGTCCTCGTACATCCCGTAGAGGATCCGACGGTGCACGGGCTTGAGGCCGTCGCGGGCGTCGGGCAGTGCGCGCGCGGTGATGACCGACATGGCGTACTCGAGGAAGGAGCGTTCCATCTCCTCCTGGAGCTCGATGGGCTCGACGTTGCCGAACGGCTCCTGGATCACATCGTCAGGCACTGCGGTACTGGCTCCTGCTCGTTCGGTCGGTCAATCGTTCGGTGTCAGGCGATCAGACGTCGATGAACCGGACGTCTTTGGCGTTCTCCTGGATGAAGCCCCGGCGTGCTTCCACGTCGTCGCCCATGAGGGTCGAGAACACCTCGTCGGCGATGGCGGCTTCCTCGACGGTGACCCGCAACAGCGTGCGCGTGTCGCTGTTCATCGTGGTCACGCCGAGCTCCTGCCAGTCCATCTCGGCGAGACCCTTGAAGCGGTTCACCTTGATCTTGCTCGTCGGGTGCGCCTCTTCGAACGCGCGCAGCGCGGCTTCGTCTTTCAAGTAGGTGCGCTCCTTGCCGATGTCGGCGCGGAACAGCGGCGGCTGCGCGAGGAAGATGCGTCCGGCGCGCACGATGTCGCCCAACTGACGGTAGAAGAACGTGAGCAGCAGCGTGCGGATGTGGGAGCCGTCGACATCGGCGTCGGCCATGATGATGATCTTGTGGTAGCGCAACTTCTCGATGTCGAAGTCGTCGCCCACGCCGCAGCCGATCGCCGTGATCAGCGCCTGCACCTCTTCGTTCTTGAGCATCTTGTCGAGACGGGCGCGCTCGACGTTGAGGATCTTGCCCCGGATCGGCAGGATCGCCTGCGTCATCGGGTCGCGCGCGCGCTTGGCGCTCCCGCCGGCGCTGTCGCCCTCGACGATGAACAGCTCGGAATCTTCGGGCTTCTTCGAGGCGCAGTCGGCGAGCTTGCCCGGCATCGCGCCGGAATCGAGCAGCGACTTGCGACGGGTGAGGTCGCGCGCCTGCCGAGCGGCAGCGCGGGCGCGTGACGCCTGCAATGCCTTGCCGACCGCGGCGCGAGCTTCAGCCGGGTGCTCCTCGAGCCACTCCGCCAGCCGGTCGTTCGTGACCTTCTCGACCGTGGAGCGCATCTCGGTGTTGCCGAGCTTCGCCTTGGTCTGGCCCTCGAACTGCGGGTTCGGCAGCTTCACCGACAGGATCGCGGTGAGGCCCTCACGAATGTCTTCACCCTGGAGGTTGGCGTCCTTGTCCTTCAGGAGCCCCTTCGCCTTTGCGTAGCGGTTCACGACGTTGGTGAGGGCCTTCTTGAAGCCCTCCTCGTGCATGCCGCCGTCGGTGGTCGCCACGTTGTTCGCGAACGAGTGGATGCCCTCGTAGTACCCGGTGTTCCACTGCATCGCGACGTCGACCTCGTTGCCGCCGATCGACTCCGTGTACGCGACGACCCGCTTGAACAACGGTTCCTTCGTGCCGTTCAGGTGCTTGACGAAGTCGGTGAGGCCGCCGGCGTAGCGGAACGTGTGCTCGAGCACCGGGTCGACGCGCTCGTCGCGGAACCGGATCTCGAGCCCCGCGTTGAGGAACGCCGTCTCGCGTACGTGCTCGATGATCGTCTGCGCGCGGAAGTCGGTCTCTTCGAAGATCACCGCGTCGGGCCAGAAGGTGATGATCGTGCCGCGCTTCTTCGACGGCGCTGCGGCGGTGAGCTTGTCTTGGGGCTTCCCGCCCTTCGCGTAGTGCTGGACGTACTTGTGGCCGTTCTGGTGGATCTCGAGGTCGAGGCGACTCGACAGCGCGTTCACGACCGACACACCGACGCCGTGCAGGCCGCCGGACACCTTGTAGCCGCCGCCGCCGAACTTCCCGCCCGCGTGCAGCACCGTGAGCGCGACTTCCGCTCCCGACTTGCCCTTGTACTCGGGGTGCGGATCGGTGGGGATGCCGCGACCGTTGTCGCCGACGCGCACCGCGCCGTCGGCGAGGATCGTGACGTCGATGCGGGTGCACTCGCCCGCCATCGCCTCGTCGACGGAGTTGTCGAGCAGCTCCCAGACGAGGTGGTGCAGGCCGGTGGGGCCGGTGGAGCCGATGTACATCCCGGGCCGTTCTCGGACCGGGTCGAGGCCCTTCAGGACCTGGATGCTCTTGGCGTCGTACGCCACTCGACGGCTACCTCACGGGGTCGGCGACGCCCACAGGTGGGGTGTCGGGTGCGGGGGTGATGAACGGCGGCCATCGGACCGCGAAAATCGGGGAAAACCGCAGGTCAGAGCGGTTGTTCGACCTCCGAACAGACTACCAGTTCGGGGCCTCGCGAGACGGTTCTCCGCGGGGATTTCGTGCGGTTTCGCGCCAGGTCATCCCGTCGCCGTCTCGGCGGTCATCCTGCGACGCGGACGCGGACCGTGTGGACGAGGTCGGGGCCGACGATCGCAGCAACGCCCTCGACGATCGCGGTCTCGAGATACCGCAGCTGCGTGGCCCAGAGCGGGCCGTCGGCGGTGATCGTCGCGACCCCGTCGCGCACCGACTCGAGGTGGGCGTGCCCGGCAACGTCGGCACCCACGATCTCGGCCCACCGGCCTTCCAGCACGTCGAGCGCGTTGGGCTCGGGGAGCCCGAGGTCGGCGCGCACGCGCGCGAGTGCGTCGCCGAGCGAAGTGAGCTCGTCATTGCGCGGTGACGCTCCGACGCGAAACGCCGGCTCGGCGTAGTGCTCCGAGTGCATGTCGTCGTCGCGGCTCACGCCGCAGCCTCCACGACGCCGGCGTCGACGCGCAGTACGTGGTCGGCCTGCACGCCGTCGGGGACGTCGCCTGCGGTCGTGAGCAGCGTCTGGCCCGACCCGAGGTTGGCGACCAACGCCGCCGACCGCTGCGGGTCGAGCTCGCTGAAGACGTCGTCGAGGAGCAACACCGGCGCGCTGCCGGTGACCTCCGTGCACAAGCGGTGCCCCCCGACTCGCAGCGCGAGCGCAAGTGTTCGCTGCTCGCCCTGCGACGCGTGCGTGCGTGCGTCGAGACCACCGACGCGCAGCCGCCACTCGTCGCGGTGTGGGCCCGCCAAGGTGACCTTGCGGTCGAGCTCGGCGCGGCGGCGCTCGGCCAGCGCGTCGAGCAATGCGGTCTCGAGCACGGAGCCGGCATCGCCGTTCAGCACGGAGCCGGGTGCCCATTCCGACTGGTAGACGGCTTCGATCGCATCGGGTTGGTGGGCGAGCTCGTCGTAGGCCGAGGCCACGAGGGGCGTGAGCCGCTCCAGCATCCGCCACCGGCCGCGGGTGAGCTCGGCGCCGGTTCGCGCGAGCTGCGCGTCGAACACCTTCAACGTCGTCTCGTCGTCGGGATCGGTTCCGAACCGCTGCTTCAAGAGCGCGTTGCGTTGCCGGAGCACTCGCTCGTAGTCGGCGATGACGCCTTCGTAGCGCGGCGCGACGGACGTGAGCAGCGCGTCGAGGTAGCCGCGGCGCTCCGCCGGCCCGCCTTTCACGAGTTGCAGGTCGTCGGGGGCGAACACCGTGACCCGCACGAGCTCGCGCCGTTCGCGCGCCTTCGTCAGCGGATGGTCGTTCAACCGGACGCGGTTCCGACCCGACCCCCGGATCTCCGCCTCGAGCAACTGCGAACGCGCGCCTTCCACCACCTCCGCGCGCACGATCGCACTGTCGCTGCCCACTCGCACGAGCGCCGCGTCGGGCACGCCCCGGAACGACGCGCCCGTGGCCGCCCACGCCACGGCCTCCAGGAGGCTCGTCTTGCCTTGCGCGTTCGCTCCCACCACGAGCGTCACCCCGGGGGGGAATCGCAGCTCCGCTTGCTCATAGCAACGGAAGTCGCGCAACGAGAGCGCCGCCAACCTCGGCGCGCCGTCGTCCGACGCGGCGATCGCGGAACTGCTCAGGAGATCCTCACCGGCATGAGCAGGTACAGGAACCCTGCGGTGCCCGGTGTCTTGATCACCGCCGGCTTCAACGGATCGATCGACTCGAGCACGATCTCATCGGTCGCGGCGGCGTCGATGCCGTCGAGGAGGAACTGCGAGTTGAACGCAACGGTGAGGTCCGTGCCCTCGTACTTCGCCTCGAGTGCCTCGTGTGCCTCGCCCACGTCTTGCGCGATCGCCGAGAGCTGGAGGCCTTCGGCGCTCATCGCGAGGCGGATCGGCGCACTGTCACGGCTCTGGCCGACGAGCCGCACGCGGTTCACCGCCGACTGCAACGCCTCGCGCGAGACCGTGAGTTTGTTCGGGTACCCGCTCGGGATGAGCTGCTGGTAGTTCGGGAACTCACCTTCGATCAGCCGCGTGGTCACCTCGGTGTTCCCGACCCGGAACAACACGTCGCGCTCGCCGAGGACGACTTCGATCTCGCTCCCGGCTTTGCGTTCCGCTGCGGTGACCGATGCGGACAACAGCCGCTGCACCTCGGCCAGGCCCTTCGCTGCCACGAGCACCTTCTGGCCCTCGGCGAGCACGCTGACGCCCTCGAGGTCGCGCAGACCCAACCGGTACGAGTCGGTGGCGACGAACCGCAGCCCTTCCGGTGCCGACGCGATCAGCACGCCGGTGAGGATCGGGCGGGCGTCGTCGCGCGACGCGGCCGAGATCACTTGACGCAGCGCGTCGCCGAACGCTTGCGCGTCGACCTTCACGCCACCATCGGCGCTGGCATCGGGCAGCCGCGGGAACTCCGATGCCGAGAGCGTGCGCAACTTCGACGTGAACCGACCGGACTCGATCGTGGCCTCGTCGTCGCCGAACTCGACGTTCACCACGCCGGCGTCGAACTTCTGCAACAGCTCGCTGAAGAGCCTCGCGGTGACGACCGCGGTGCCGTCGCCGTCGCCGTCGGCCGGGATGCGCACCCGGATCGTGAGCTCGAGGTCGGTGCCGACCAGTTCGAGGCTGTCGCCGACCAGGGTGACCTTCAACCCCGAGAGCACGGGCATCGCACCGGTGCGGGAGGCGACAGCGCGCTGCGCCGTGGCGACTGCATCGGCGAGCGTGTCGCGCTCACATCGGAACTTCACGCGGACCTCCTAGATACCTGGTCGACTCGTTCGGGCTTGGTGGGGCGGGCGATCATCGCCCCTGCAGAGAAGAGAAAGGTCTTGTTGTTGTAGTTGTAGGGGCTGTGGATTGGGGAGAAGGTGGTGTTGCCGCAGGTCAGGGAGCAGTTGGTTCGCGAGCCGTCATCCACCGTTGTCCACAGTGCGCTCCCCCGGTGGCACCGGCTTCGTAGGTTCTCCCCAATTTACGGGGGGTTTCTCCCCAGGGCTCCACAGCATTATCCACTGCCGCCGAGGCGAAGGCGTGCGATGAGCTCGTTGACCTGGTCGAAGGTCTGGTGACGCTCGGTCATCTGGTTCTTGATCTTGTCGACGGCGTACATGACGGTGGTGTGGTCTCGGCCTCCGAACGCCTCCGCGATGCGCGGGTAGCTCAGGTCGGTGAGCTCGCGCATCACGTACATGCCGATCTGGCGGGCGGTGACGAGCGGGCGGCGACGGCTCTTGCCGCAGAGGTCCTCGATCGTCCAGCCGAACATCTTGGCCGTCTCCTCGAGGATGAGATCGGGGGTGATGATCCGCGGGGTCGTGGGCGGAAGCAGGTCGTGCAGCACCTTGCGGGCGACCTCTTCGGAGAGCTCGGCGCGGTTCAGGCTCGAGTAGGCGGCGACGCGGATCAGCGCGCCCTCGAGCTCGCGGATGTTGTCGCTGATGTTGGTGGCGATGAACGCCAGGACCTCGGGCGGGATGCCGCCGAGGTGCTCGGACTCGGCCTTCTTGCGCAGGATGGCGAGGCGGGTCTCGAACTCCGGCGGCTGCACGTCGGTGATCAGGCCCCACTCGAAGCGGGTGCGGAGCCGATCCTCGAGGCTCGCGATCGACTTCGGCGGCCGATCGGAGGAGATCACGATCTGCCCACCCTCACCGTGGAGCTGGTTGAACGTGTGGAAGAACTCCTCCTGGAGCTCCTGTGTGCGCTCGAGGAACTGGATGTCGTCGATCAGCAGCACGTCGAGGTCGCGGTACCGACGCTTGAAGCTCGGCATCGCCTTGGCCCTGATGGCGTCGACGAACTCGTTCATGAACGACTCGGTCGAGACGTACCGCACCCGCTTGTTGCGGAACACCGTGCGCACGTGATGGCCGATCGCGTGCAGGAGGTGGGTCTTGCCCAGCCCGGCGGGCCCGTAGATGAACAACGGGTTGTAGGACCGGCCCGGGCTCTCGGCGACCGACAGCGCGGCGGCGTGCGCGAACCGGTTCGAGGCCCCGATCACGAACTGGTCGAAGGTGTACCGGCTGTTGAGCGTGCCCGATGCCCACATCCCGGGATCACCGAGCGAGGCGCCCTGGGAAACGGTGTCGATGGGCTCGTCGAGGTGGTCGGGGTCGACGAGCTCGGCGCCACGGGCCACCAACACCGAGCCGACGTCGTGGGTGGCGCCGGCGGCGAGCGGCGCGTCGTCGAGCGGCGACTCGCGCGCGTCGCGCGGGGTGGTCTCGACGACGAGCTCGATCTGGATGGTCTCGCCGGTGCGGTCGCGGATCGCGTCGACGAGCATGCCGGAGTAGCTCGAGCGGATGCGCTCGGCGGCCAGGGAGCTCGGAACGCTGAGCAGCAAGGTGCCCGGCACGCCGTCATCCTCTTCGGATCCGGCGTCGTAGGAGATCGGGGAGACTCCGTGGAACCACGCGGCCAGCGTTGCCGGCGCGAGCTGATTCCGCAGCGCGTCAGCGCCCTGATGCCAGAGTTCTTCGGCCGTCACGCTCGCACCAGCCTCCTCATATCCACAGGAGCGTCCACAGGTGTGGAGATCGTGGAGGACCTGGATCCTCCGGAGGCGGCCTACCGAGCCTGAGCCCACCGGGGAAGTTCGCGACGCCGGCCGCAGCGCTGCGAGGCGCGCAACGTAGCACCGGCCTTCGACGCCAACAAGGGGTCATCCGTGCTCACGACGCGAAGTCGCGAGGCGCACTCGGCCGCGCGATCATCGGCGTCATCTCCGCGTTGCACCGCGGCCGCTCACGGCCGTAGACTTCCTTCTTTCCGCCTCCCGCTCGGTCCCTCACCCCGGACCAGACGCGGTCGCTCCGAGGAGGCTCTTCGGTGAAGCGCACGTATCAGCCCAACAACCGCAAGCGGAAGAAGACGCATGGCTTCCGCCTCCGCATGCGCACCAAGGGTGGGCGTGCAGTGCTGCGCTCCCGCCGCGCCCGCGGCCGGAAGCGTCTTTCGGCCTGATCCGGCCGATCCGAGACCGTGCGACGTTCGCGGCCCTTGCCCGGGCCCGGCGATTCCGCGCCGGACCCTTGTGGCTCCGATCGATCTCCTGTGGAGCTTCCGTTGCGACCGATCCGGCGGTGGCCTACGCCATCACCCGCGCCGCGGGGAACGCGGTCGACCGCAATCGCATCCGTCGGCGCCTCCGCGCCGCGGTCGCCCGGCACGAACGGGAGCTCGACTCCGACATGGCGTACCTCTTCGGCGGCGACCGTCGCCTGCTGCACGCGCCGTTCGCGTCCATCGATCGCGCGATCGGTGACGCTCTGCGCGCGTCACGTGAAATGAACGAA
>JBEVIU010000079.1:0-7685 GCA_040510575.1 Acidimicrobiia bacterium
TCCCGGAGATGGACGACCCGGCGATGAAGCGCGCGGCCTACGCAGCCGACGTCACCTACGGCACCAACAACGAATTCGGCTTCGACTACCTGCGCGACAACATGACCGTCACGCGCGAGGACCAGGCTCAGCGCGGGCACTTCTTCGCGATCGTCGACGAGGTCGACTCGATCCTCATCGACGAAGCCCGCACCCCGCTGATCATCTCGGGACGCGCCGACGACGCGCAGGATCTCTACACCCGCTTCTCCGCGGTGGTGAAGGACCTCAAGGCGGAGCGCGACTACGAGGTCGACGAAGCCAAGCGCACCGTCGTGCCCACCGAAGAAGGTGTCGAGCGCGTCGAGCGGGCGCTCGAGGTCGACAACCTCTACGAGCACGTGAACCAGAACTACGTGCACCAGCTCCAGGCCGCGCTGCGCGCCAAGGAGCTGTTCAAGCGCGACGTCGACTACGTGGTACAGCAGGGCGAGGTGAAGATCGTCGACGAATTCACCGGTCGCATCCTCGAAGGCCGCCGTTGGAGCGAAGGTCTGCACCAGGCGGTCGAGGCCAAGGAGCGCGTGAAGATCAAGGAGGAGAACCAGACCCTCGCCACGATCACGCTCCAGAACTACTTCCGCATGTACGAGAAGCTCGCCGGTATGACCGGCACCGCGGCCACCGAGGCAGGGGAGTTCGCCCACACCTACGGCCTCGAGGTGGTCTCGATCCCCACCAACCGCCCGATGGTGCGCGACGACCAGCCCGACCTCATCTACAAGACCGAAGCCGCCAAGTACGAGGCCACCGCCGACGACATCGAAGAGCGCCACGAGGCCGGCCAGCCCGTGCTCGTCGGCACCATCTCGGTCGAGAAATCGGAGCTGCTGTCGCGGGTCCTCGAGAAGCGGGGGATCCCGCATCAGGTCCTCAACGCAAAGGCGCACGAGCGAGAGGCACACATCGTCACCCAGGCAGGTCGACCGGGCGCGGTCACCGTCGCCACCAACATGGCCGGGCGCGGTGTCGACATCCTCCTCGGTGGCAACCCCGAGGAGTTCGCGCGCGCCGAGCTGCTCGCCAGCGGCAGCAGCCAAGCGGAGTCGCCCGAGAAGTTCGACGAGCTGCTCGAGCGCTTCAAGGCGGAGTGCAAGGTCGAGGGCGAGCGCGTGCGCGAGCTCGGCGGCCTCTACGTGCTCGGCACCGAGCGCCACGACAGCCGCCGGATCGACAACCAGCTTCGTGGTCGTGCCGGTCGTCAGGGCGACCCGGGGGAGAGCCGCTTCTACCTGTCGCTCGAAGACGACCTCATGCGGCTCTTCGCGACCGGCGCGATGAACTGGGTGATGGGCAAGGCGTTCCCCGACGACGTGCCGCTCGAGGCCAAGATGGTCACGAAGGCGATCGAGCGCGCGCAGAACACGGTGGAGGCTCGCAACTTCGAGATCCGCAAGGACGTCCTCAAGTACGACGAGGTGATGAACGAGCAGCGCAAGGTGATCTACCAGCGCCGCCAGCAGATCCTCGACGGCGACGACCTGCGCGACGACACGTTCGACGCCATCGCGGCCACGGTGGAGCGCGCGGTGCACGTCACGTGCGTGACCGAGTACCCCGAGGAGTGGGACACCGAAGAGCTGTACCGCCAGATCGCGACGATCTTCCCCACCGACATCACGCGGGCGCAGCTCGACGAAGCCACGCATCGCGACACGCTCGTCGAGCTCCTCGTCGACGACGCGGTTGCGCGATACGAGGCGAAGGAGACGTCGGTCGGAGCCGACAACCTCCGCGAGATCGAGCGGCGCGTGATGCTCTCGATGATCGACCAACACTGGCGCGAGCATCTCTACGAGATGGACTACCTGCGCGAGGGCATCAACCTCCGTGCGATGGGGCAGAAGGATCCGCTCGCCGAGTGGCAGCGCGAGGGCTTCGACATGTTCGAAGCGATGATGGGCCAGATCCAGGACAACTTCGTCGCCTACGTCTCGCACCTCCAGGTCGCAAAGGTCGAGGAGGCGCCACGGGCGCCGTCGACCAACCGCATGCGCTACTCGAGCTCCGACGACACCGAGCAGGGCGCCGCGGCCATGCGTGCCGCGGCGGCAGGGATTCCGGCGCAAGACCGTGCGGGCGACTTCGCGCCGGGGCTCGACGCCGGCGCGCCGGTGACCTCCAACGGCGCCGAGGAGACCCTGCAACCGGTGCGGGTGGAGAAGACCCCGGGCCGCAACGAGCCCTGCTTCTGTGGGAGCGGCAAGAAGTACAAGCTCTGCCACGGACGCTGAGCAGCGCTTCCGATGCGGGATTTCTCCGATGAGCTCGGCGTGCTGCGCGGTCGTGTCGAGGCTGCACGCGCGTATCTGAACGTCGACACCGCCCGCACCCGGATCGCAGAGCTCGAGGAGCAGATGAGCGCCTCCGGCTTCTGGGACGACCAGGACGCGGCCCGCTCGGTGGGTTCGGAGCACGCACAGCTGGGTGACGATGTCGCGATCGTCGACTCGTTGCACGCCGAGCTCTCCGATCTCGACACCCTCGTCGAGCTGGCTGAAGAGGAGAGCGACGACTCGCTCGAAGCGGAGATCGAGAGTGGGCTGCGCCGCCTGGCGCGACGGCTCGACGAGCTCGACCTCCGCTCGCTGTTCACCGGCGAGTACGACGAACGCGACGCGATCTGCACCGTGAACTCCGGCGCCGGCGGCACCGACGCGCAGGACTGGACGAACATGCTCCTGCGCATGTACCTGCGATGGGCCGAAGGTCGCGGGTTCGGTGTCGAGATCGACGAAGTGTCGCCGGGCACCGAGGCGGGCTTGAGCTCGGCGACCTTCACGGTGAAGGGCCGGTACGCATACGGCCTGCTCACGAGCGAGCGCGGTGTGCACCGGCTCATCCGCATCTCGCCGTTCGACGCGAACGCGCGCCGCCAAACCGCGTTCGCGTCGTTCGACGTGGTTCCTGCGCTCGACGAGAAGGAAGCGCCGGAGATCGATCCGACGGATCTGCGCATCGACACCTACCGGTCGTCCGGCGCGGGTGGACAGCACGTGAACGTGACCGACTCGGCAGTGCGCATCACACACCTTCCGACGGGTGTGGTGGTGTCGTGTCAGAACGAGCGCTCGCAGACCCAGAACAAGGCGCGCGCGATGCAGATCCTCGCCGCGCGCCTCGCGGAACGTCAGCGGGCCGAGACCCAGGCGCAGCTCGACGCGATCTCGGGCGACAAGCGCGACGTCGCGTTCGGCAGCCAGATCCGTACCTACACGCTGCAGCCGTACCAACTGGTCAAGGACGAGCGCACCCGCCACGAGACGGGCAACGTCGCCGCGGTGCTCGACGGCGACCTCGACGCGTTCATCGAGGCCTATCTCCGCTGGCGGCGAACGGAATAGCCCCGGTCAGGCGTCGCGCGCGCCGCGGTTCGCGCGCATGCCCCTGCTACCCTCGACCGCTGCGATGATTCGATTCGAGAACGTGACCAAGGCCTACAAAGGCGACGTCGTCGCACTGCGCGACATCTCGGCTGAGGTCCAAAAGGGAGAATTCCTCTTCCTGGTCGGCCCGTCGGGGTCGGGCAAATCCACCTTCTTGCGGCTCCTGCTCCGTGAGGAGCGCGCCACGCAGGGCCGCATCGTGGTGGCGGGTCGCGACATCGGTCAGCTCGGTCACTGGAAGATCCCGCAGCTGCGCCGCAACATCGGCTGCGTCTTCCAGGACTTCAAGCTGCTGCCCAACAAGACGGTCTACGAGAACGTCGCCTTCGCCATGGAGGTGATCGGTCGTCCCCGCCACGTGGTGCGCACCCAGGTGCCGCAGGTGCTCGACCTCGTCGGCCTGGCCAAGAAGGCCGGGCGGTTCCCGACGGAGCTGTCGGGTGGCGAGCAGCAGCGGGTGTCGATCGCTCGTGCGTTCGTGAACCGGCCGCTGATCGTGCTCGCCGACGAGCCCACCGGCAACCTCGACCCTGCGACCACCGTCGGCATCATGCGAATCCTCGATCGCATCAACCGCACCGGTACCACCATCGTGATGGCCACTCACGATCAGCGGATCGTCGACGCGATGCGCCGGCGCGTGATCGAGCTCGATCGCGGCTCGCTCGTGCGCGACCAGGCCCGCGGCGTCTACGGCGTCGGGAGCTGACCCCGCCTCATGTGGACCCGCATCGCCTACTTCTCGCGCGAGACGCTCGTCTCGCTGCGTCGCAACGTGCTCATGACGATCGCCGGCATCGCGACCGTCGCCGTGTCGCTGGCGCTGTTCGGCGGCATCCTCATGCTGTCGAAGTGGGTCGATCACGGCACGGAACGGATCAAGGGCGGCGTCACGCTCGAGATCTTCATGAAGATCGACGCGACACAACAGCAGATCGACGACGTGCGCGACGCGCTCGATGCCGACCCGAACGTGAAGACGGCCCGCTATCTCGACAAGGACGCGGCGTACGCAGAGTTCCAGCGGATCTTCAAGCGCAACCCCGATCTCGTGAGCAGCATCGCGGCCGCGGATCTTCCCGCGTCGTTCCGTGTCGCGCCGAAGAAGGCGGAGCTCACCGAGACGGTGCAGGACACGTTCGCGACGCAACAGGGCGTCGACACCGTGACCACGCCGGGCAAGGCGCTCGAGGGTCTGATCGACGTCACGAACACGGTGCGGTTCATCTTCATCGTGATCTCGCTCGTGTTGCTCGGCTCGTCGCTGTTCCTGATCGTGAACACGATCCGCCTGGCGACGTTCGCGCGCCGGCGCGAGATCGAGGTGATGAAGCTCGTCGGTGCGTCGAACTGGTTCGTGCGCATCCCCTTCATCGCCGAGGGGATGGTGCAGGGTCTCGTCGGTGCCGGGCTCGCGATCCTCGCGGTGCTCGCGCTGAAGCACTTCGGCTTCGACGACGCGTTCAACGACCGCGACAGCTTCTTCAGCGAGTTCTACGTGACGTCCGCCGACACCACGTTGATCTCGTTCTACGTGCTCGCGATCGGCGCGCTCATCGGCGTGGTCGGCGCCAGCGTCGGGCTGCGTCGCTTCCTCCGCACCTGACCGTTCACTGACGCGCAGCCGCCTCGCGGGCCCGCCACCGCAGGCCACACAAGGGCTGTGGGTGACTGGTGTGGCCACTGTTGCCTCTGTTGTTTCAGTTGCCTACCATCGCGGGCATGCGTCGGCGTCTCCTCTTCCTCGTCGCGCTCGTGACGTTGGTCACGACGATGTTCGTGGGCCAACTGGTGGGCCAGGCCGCGGCACAGCAGACCGACAAGCAACGCCAGCTCGCGGACAAGATCGAGGAGACGAGCAAGGCGGCCCAGGACGCCCGGAACGCGGCCGTCGAGCTCCAGGCCCAGAAGGCCAAGCTCGACGCCACGCTGGGCGACCTCGAGTCCCAGCTCGCGGCCGCGCAGGCGTCGCTCGCCGTGGCGCAGGCCGATCTCGATCGCCTCAACTTCGCCGAGCTCCTGCTGTCGGTGAGGATCGACAAGACCCAGACCAAGCTCGCCGATGCCGAGGCGGACACCAAGAAGAGCGCGGTGCTCCTCTACAAGCGACCCGACAGCACGTCGATGATGGACCTCATCGGAAGTGCCGACGGCTCGGGCACCATCGTCGAAGGCAAGCACTATCTCGAACGGGTCTCGGAGAAGCGCCGCGACGATCTCGCGCGATCGCAACGTCTGCGCAAGACGCTCGACGAGCAGCAGAGCACGCTCGACGAACAGCAGTCGAAGGCCGACGCCGCGCGCGCCGAGGCGGAGGACACGAAGAACCGCATCGACGCGCTGTACGCGCAGCAGCAGTCCGCGCGCAACGCCGCTGCGCAGGCGCAGCAGGGTTACGAATCACAGGTTGCGAACCTGTCCGCCGAGCAGGACCAGCTCGAGTCGGAGAAGGCGGAGGAGGACGCGCGCATCCGGGCGCAGATCCAGAATGCGGGCGACGGCCCGCCGATGGGCAACGGCCAATTCCTCAAGCCGGTGGGCAACGCGCCCATCTCGAGCGGGTTCGGCTATCGCACCGACCCGATGACCGGCGCCACGGCGTACCACTCCGGGCTCGACTTCAGCGTCTCGTGCGGCACGCCGATCAAGGCGGCCGGCAACGGCGTGGTGATCTCCGCGGGCTGGAACGGTGGCTACGGGAACGCCACCATCATCAACCACGGTGGCGGGATGGCGACCCTCTACGGCCACCAGTCGGCCTTCGCGGTCGGCGCCGGCCAGACGGTGACCGCGGGCCAGGTGATCGGCTACGTCGGGAGCACCGGCAAGTCGACCGGTTGCCACCTGCACTTCGAGGTGCGTGTCGGCGGCAACGCGGTCGACCCGTCGGCCTATCTCTAGCTGCGACCTGCCAGCGGCTACTTGCCGGCTGCTACTTGCCGGGTGCTACTTGTTGGGCTGGGGCGTGAGGCGCAGGTACGGCTTGACGGCCGTCCAGCCCTTCGGGAACTTCGCCTTTGCGTCTTCGTCACTCACCGCGGGCACGATGATCACGTCGTCGCCGTGGTTCCAGTTGACCGGCGTGGCCACCTGGTAGTTGGCGGTGAGCTGGAGCGAGTCGATGACCCGCAGGAGCTCGTCGACGTTGCGGCCCGTGCTCGCCGGGTAGGTGAGCGTGAGCTTCACCTTCTTGTCGGGCCCGATGACGAACACCGAACGCACCGTGAGGGTGTCGTTGGCGTTGGGGTGGATCATGTCGTACAGATCGGCGACCTTGCGGTCGGGGTCCGCGATCAGCGGGTAGTTGAGCGCCGTGCCCTGGGTCTCCTCGATGTCGGAGGCCCAGCTGTGGTGGGAGTCGAGGGGGTCGACGCTCACACCGATCAGCTTCACGCCGCGCTCGTCGAACTCGCCCTTGCGGCGCGCGAACGCGCCCAGCTCAGTGGTGCAGACCGGCGTGAAGTCCTTGGGGTGCGAGAAGAGCAGGCCCCATCCGTCGCCGAGGTAGTCGTAGAGCGTGACCGTTCCTTCGGTCGTCTCCGCCGTGAAGTTCGGAGCTTCGTCTCCGAGTCGAACCGCCATGTTGGCCTCCTGAGTGCGTGTCGAGTCGAGATTAGCGACGGTCTCCCCGAAATGCGAGTGAAAAGGTCGGGAAATGCCGCCACGACGTACTGGCGAGACGGCTGGCAGTGCACGGTCGCGGTTGACATGCGTACTGTGACGCGGGCAAGTTGGCGCAGGGACGGGGCGGTACGGAAGCGGGGCGGGCGCCAGTTGACGACGAGCGGGTACTCGGGCACGCCGCTTCCGCGGAAGCTCGGGATCGGTGAAGGTGCGCGCGTTGCGATCGTCGCGCCGCCGGCAGGGTTCGACGGCGTCCTCGGCGCGCTCCCGAGCGGTGTCCAGGTGCGCCACCAGGCCCGCGGCCGTCTCGATGTGATCGTCTTCTTCGTCACGCGCCGCGCCGAGCTCGCGCGCCGCTTCCCTGCGTTCGCGCGGGCGCTCGAGCCGAGCGGCGGGCTCTGGGTCGCGTGGCCCAAGAAGACCTCCGGCGTCGCCACCGACCTCGGCTTCGACGTCGTGCAGACCGTCGGGCTCGACCACGGTCTCGTCGACAACAAGGTGTGCGCGATCAACGGGTCGTGGTCCGGCTTGCGGTTCGTCTACCGCCTCGCCGACCGCCCGCCCCGCGCCACCCGCTGACGGCCAGCGCGGACCAGCGATCGAGGGTTCTGCTGTTCGGTTGTCAAGGTGCGGTTG
>JBEVIU010000080.1:0-20163 GCA_040510575.1 Acidimicrobiia bacterium
GTCCAGAGGGCGTTGCACGCCAACGCGATGAGCACACAGGACGCGAGCTCGAAGATGTGGCGGAACCGCGTCACGCCCCAGCCGTACGCACTCGACAACGTGACGAGCGCAGCCAACGACGCGAACGGCCAGAGCGTCACCTTGCGGCGCCAGCCGACGTAGAGACCGAAGAGGATCAGCGGGATCGTCACCCAGTGGAACACCACCCCGAGGGTGGCGAACCACGACGGCACGCCTTCGTCGAGCTCGGGTCGAGGTTCGAAGAGCCCCCACGTGCGGAGGACCCGCGCCGCGACCACCTCGGGGACCTGATCGAGGTGATCGAGCATGTACTGGCGGCCCTCGTCGTTCCAGATCGCGTCCTGGGTCGCGGGGTTGTCGCCGACGGGATACGACAGGCAGTCGTAGTGCCAGCCGCCGATGTCGTCGCCCGAGTACACGCCGGCGCAGTTCGCGCCGGCGAGCAGCGATCCCCCGTTCGTGCTGAGCGGCACGAAGCGATCGAACGTCAAGGTGTTGCGAATCGCCCAGGGCGCGATCACGAGCGCGCACGCGAGGAGGGCGGCGGCGAACTGGCCGCCGCGGCGCGCGAGCGTCCCTCCGGAGAGCCACACCGCCGGCGCGGCCAGCAGCACCAGCAGCACGATCCCTTCCGATCGGGTCAGCGCCGCGAGCCCGATGCACCCGCCGAGGGCCACGCTGCGTCCGTAGCTTCCGGCGCGGGCCTGGCTCACGCCGACGAGGACTGCGAGGAGCACGAACACGCCGTAGAGCGACTCGCTCATGAGCGACCCGTCTGCCGCGATCAGCACCGGGTTGAGCGCGGCGACCACGGCCGCGATCTTCCCGACGGTCGGCCCCGCGAGTCGGGTCCCGAGCACACCCACGAGCAGCACACTCACCGCGCCGGGCAGCGAGCCGACCGCGCGGTGGTCGGCGTAGCTCGTGAGCCCGAACAGCGATGCGCCGGCGAGGAGGACGGGCCACGCCGGCGAGTGGTTCGCAGTGGCGAACACCCGACCCTGGCGCGCGAAGAACGGATCGATGAAGCCCCGGCCCTTCGCCAGGAGGTTCCCCTGGTAGTGGTAGTAGTACGCGTCGCCGGCGCCGAACGTGTCGGCGGCGATGGTCCAGCAGTAGCCGAGGCGCAGGAAGAACGCACTCGTGGTGACGAGGGCGAGGAAGCGCCACGGGACAGGGCCGGGGAGAGGGCCGGGGAGAGGGCCGGTGCGCGGCGCTGCGTCTTCGATCACCGGCAAGGGGCGATCGTAACCACGATTTGCCGCGTTGCCGAGACCACCTCGTAGCATCGCCGATCGTGCCAGCGCCTGTGCTGCCGGAGCCTGTGCTCTCGGTCGTGATGCCGTGCTTCAACGAGGGCCCCACAGTCGGCGAGACGTGTCGACGTGTGCTCGCGTCACCGTTCACCCGTGAGCTGATCGTGGTCGACGACTGCTCGACCGACACCAGCGCCGCGGAAGTCGAAGCCATCGACGACCCTCGTCTGACGCTCGTGCGCCAGACGCTGAACCAGGGCAAGGGCGCGGCGCTGCGTCGGGGCTTCGCCGCCGCCACGAGCGAGTTCGTCGTCGTGCAGGACGCCGACCTCGAGTACGACCCCGCCGACTACGCCACGCTGCTCGAACCGTTGCTCGCCGGCCACGCCGACGTGGTGTACGGCTCACGCTTCCAGTCGGGTCGCCCGCATCGCGTGTTGTACTTCTGGCACAGCATCGGCAACAAGGGGCTCACGCTCCTGTCCAACGCGTTCACGAACCTCAACCTCACCGACATGGAGACCTGTTACAAGGCGTTCCGTCGAGAGGTGCTCGAATCGATCGAGCTCGAGGAGCCCCGGTTCGGCATCGAGCCCGAGCTCACCGCCAAGGTGGCCCAAGGCGGGTGGCGGATCTTCGAGGTCGGGATCTCGTACGCCGGCCGCACCTACGAAGAGGGCAAGAAGATCGGTTGGCGCGACGGTGTCGAAGCGGTGCGCTGCATCGTGCAGTACTCCGCCGTCGGCCAGCGCCTCCGCAACCGGCGTCTCCGCACCCGGCGCTGACCCGCCGCGTCGGGCCCCGACGCCCCCGGCGTCGGAGGCGCGCCTACGGTTGCCCGCCATGTTCAAGAAGCGGTCGTTCCTTCTCGGCGCCTTGGTCGGCCTGGTCGTCCTCGCCTGGGCTGGTGTCGCGGCCATGGTCGTCGCGACTCGTGACGACGGCGGGAGCGCGGCGACGCGCAGCGTGTCGATCGAGACGCTGCAGCTCGCGGCGAGCAACACCGAGGCAGCCGAGTCGATGCAGTTCGAGCTGCGCTCGAGCGGCGCGCTCGGGATCAGCGCGTCGGGTGTGGTCTCGGGCGACGGCCGCACCGGCGAGATCGCCGTCGACCTCGGCGACCTGGGCCGCGTCGAGCAGCGCATCGTCGACGGCACCGTGTACATCGATGCCGCCGGTGTGCTCGGGGGCTCCGACGGCAAGTGGATCGCCCTCTCGCTCGACCGACTCGGCGATGCGGGCGCGTCGTCGCCGCTCGGCGGGCTCAGCGCGACGCCGAAGAGCGCGCTCGACATGCTGCACGAGGTTGCGGGACCGGTGGAGACGATCGGTGACGACACGATCGCCGGTCACCACGCCACGCACTACCGCGTCACCGTGAGCAAGGCCACGATGAGCGAGGGTGGCGGTGCGACCGTCGACGTGTGGATCGACGACCAGGACCGCGCGGTGAAGATCCAGAGCTCGAGCCCCGACGGCGGTGAGGACATCACGTTCGAGGTGACCGCGTTCGGTGTCCCCGTCGACGTGGCGGCGCCGCCCGCCGACGACGTGATCTCGTTCCCGGGTGGTTCCACCGGCGAAGGCAGCACCGGCGTCATCTGAATCCGAAATAGCCTGACGACTGTGGACCCCGTCGAGCTCTCGGTTGGTTGGGGGGTGTTGCACCTCTTCTGTTCCGTCGACCGCGCCGCGGCCGCCGCCGACTCGAAGGCGGGGAAACGGGTGCTCGACGCGGTGCGCTCGCTCCAGGCCGATGGGCACCAGGCACTGCTGTTCACCGTCCTCGGCCACAAGGCGGATCTGGGGCTGATGGTGCTGGGCCCCGACCTCGCCCGACTGCAGGCGTTCCAACACGAGCTGGCCGCGACGCCACTGCGCCTCGTCGACTCCTTCGTGTCGTTCACGGAGCTCTCCGAGTACACGAGCAGCGAAGACGACGAGCGCGCGCGCCTCGAAGCCGAGGAAGGTCTCAGCGGTCCGGCCGCCGAAGCGCGGCTCGCCGCTTGGCGCGAGCGCATGGCGCACTACCAGGAGCAACGGCTGCATCCGCACCTGCCGTTGAAGCGCGCGATCTGCTTCTACCCGATGTCGAAACGGCGCGCCGAGGGCGCCAACTGGTACGCGCTGCCCTTCGACGCGCGCAAGCGCCTCATGGCCGGGCACGCCCGAGTGGGTCGTACGTATGCCGGTCGCGTGCTGCAGCTGATCACCGGGGCCACGGGCATCGACGACTGGGAGTGGGGGGTCACCCTGCTCGCCGACGATCCCGTGGCGCTCAAGGAGATCGTCTACGAGATGCGCTTCGATCCGGTGTCCGCCCACTACGCCGAGTTCGGGCCGTTCGTCACCGGACTGCTCGCCGAACCCGAGGACGCGCTCGCGCGCGTCGGATTGTGACTGCGCCATGACCGATCACGTGCGGCTGTTCGTGTCGTTTCCCGAAGAGCTCGTCGACCGCCCGATGATCTACGAGATCGTGAAGCGCTTCGACGTGGTGCCGAACATCCGGCGGGCCAACGTCGAGTCCCACTCGGGGTGGGTGATCCTCGAGCTGCAGGGCGACGAGGAGCAGCGCGCCGCGGCGATCGGCTACCTCGAAGGTGTCGGCTGCACCGTGAACGCCATGGAAGGCGACGTCCTCGAGGGCTGAGCCCGATCGTCGGCGAGGCCCACTTCCGAGCCGGTCCGAGCGTTTCCGACGTGAGCCGCGGCAGGCCTCGCCGGCCTTCACTGCTCCGATTCGTTCAGCTTCCGTTCACCATCGGGTGACGCAGCGGCGACGCGCCCGTATCAGTCAGACTGCAAAACTACTGACGATTCTTGCGCGTTCCTGAATGTCCAATCGGGCATGCCACTCCGGCGAGGGCGCGCGGCGACAGGGAGGGAAGCATGAACACGGGAGACACCGCGTGGGTGCTGACGTCAACGGCACTCGTGCTGTTCATGACGCCGGGACTCGCGCTCTTCTACGGCGGGATGGTCAGGGCCAAGAACATCTTGGCGATGCTGATGCAGAACTTCTTTGCCATGGGCATCGTCGCGGTGCTCTGGGTCTTCGTCGGCTACTCGCTCGCGTTCGGCGGGCTCGGCAACGGGGGCTTCATCGGCAACTTCGACTTCGTCGGGCTCAAGGGGATGGGCAGCGAGACGTTCGGCTCGATCCCGGCGCTCCTGTTCGTCGCCTTCCAGCTCACCTTCGCGGTCATCACGCCTGCGCTCATCACCGGCGCGATCGCCGATCGCATGCGCTTCGCCGCATGGGTCGGGTTCATCGGGCTCTGGTCGATCCTCGTGTACCTGCCGGTCGCCCACTGGATCTTCGCCGGCGGCTGGCTCGCCGAACGGGGTGCGCTCGACTTCGCAGGTGGCGCGGTGGTGCACGTGAACGCCGGTGCCGCGGCGCTGGTCTTGTGCATCATCCTCAAGGCCCGGCGCGGCTGGCCGCGTGAGGCGATGCCGCCGCACTCGCTGCCGCTGACGATGCTCGGGACGGGCATCCTGTGGTTCGGCTGGTTCGGCTTCAACGCAGGGTCGGCGCTCGCCGCGAACGGCGTCGCGGCGCAGGCCTTCATCAACACGTTCGTGGCCGCGTCCGCAGGAATGCTCTCCTGGCTCGTGGTCGAACGTCTCAAGGCGGGCCATGCAACCACGCTCGGTGCGGCATCGGGAGCAGTGGCAGGGCTCGTGGCGATCACCCCGTGCGCCGGTTTCGTCGGGGCAGTCCCGTCGATCATCATCGGCGCTGCGGCCGGGGCGGTCTGCTACCTCGCCATCCAGCTGAAGTTCCGGTTCAAGTACGACGACTCGCTCGACGTGGTCGCCGTGCACCTGGTCGGCGGGCTCCTCGGTTCGATCCTGCTGGGCCTCTTCGCTGACGCGAGTGTGAACTCCGCCGGCAAGGACGGCGTGTTCTACGGCGGCGGTTGGAGCCTGTTCGGCGAGCAGGTGCTCGCGGTGGCAGTGGTGTTCGCGTTCTCGGCGGTGGTCACCGCAGCGATCGCGTACGGATTGAAGGCGGTGCTGCCTGGCGGCATCCGTGTCAGCGAAGAGGACGAAGCCGTCGGCCTCGACCTCACCCAGCACTCGGAAGTCGGCTACTCGCTCGAGCGGGTCTGAACGCGCTCCGCGCGCCAATATTGGAGAACTCATGCAGCTCATCGTCGCCATCATCAAGCCGTTCAAGCTCGACGACGTGAAGGAAGCCGTGAAGGACCTCGGCGTCCAGGGACTCACGGTGTCCGATGTCCAGGGGTTCGGGCGCCAACGCGGCCACACCGAGGTGTACCGCGGCGCCGAGTACACGGTCGACTTCGTGCCGAAGGTCCGCATCGAGATCCTCGCCGACGACGGCGACGTCGAACGGGTCGTGTCGAAGTTGCTGGAAGTTGCCCGCACGGGCAAGATCGGCGATGGCAAGGTGTGGACCGTCCCGATCGGCGATGCCTGGCGCATCCGCACCGGTGAATCGGGGCCGGACGCGCTGTGACGTCATGACGACGAGCCCGCCGTGAGCGCTGCCCTGCGCGCGGCCCGCGACGGGCTCGTCGTCGACACCTCGTTGCGGGGTGTCAACTTCGGCCGTGCACTCACGGTGTTGGTCGACGACGCATTGCGTGACGCGGCCGCGGCCGTCGACGGGTCGGGCCAGTGGGCTCTCGTCGCCATGGGCTCGTATGCACGCGGCGAGCTGTGCCCGGGCTCCGACATCGACGTCATGCTCCTGCACGCCGGCGGGCGGCGGGCGACCGGGCTCGGTGACGACGCTTCCCGGCTCTGGTACCCGTTGTGGGATGCCGGCTTCGTGCTCGGCCACTCGGCGCGCAGCACGAAGGAGGCCCTCGCGCTCGCCGACCAGGATCTCGACGCCCTCACCGCGATGCTCGACATGAGGCTCGTCGCCGGCGACGCCGACCTCGCTTCCGATCTGGCGCACCGCGTGCGCAAGCTGGCACCCCGACGGCGCGGCCGCCTGGTGGAGGAGCTCGCCGCCGGCGCTGCCGCGCGGCTCGAGCATCCGGGCGCGATCGCCGAGATGCTCGCGCCGAACCTGAAGGACGGCGGGGGTGGGCTCCGCGACACGCAGGCGCCGGGCTGGATCGGCTGGGCCCTCGAGCCCGACGGCACGGTCGAGGATCCGTGGGACACCCTCGTCGCGCAGGGCTATCTGCGTGCCGGCGACGTGCAGCAACTCCGCGACGCTCGTGATCTCCTGCTCGACGCCCGCGTCGCGCTCCACCGGGTCACGAACGGACGCTCCGACCAGCTCGCGCTGCAGGAACAGGACGCGGTCGCGGCGCTCGTCGGCATCGACGACGCCGACACACATCTGCGCGCGATCGGTGCCGCGGCGCGATCGGTGGTCTGGATCACCTCCGACATGTGGGGGAGGTTGCGCTCGACCGAACGCGGACCGTCCGGACGTGCCACCGGCGAGCGTCGCCTCGACGATCACGTCATCGTGCGTGACGGGCGCGTCACGGCCACGGCCGACACCACGCTCGACACTGCGGTCCTGCTCTCCCTTGCGGCGCGCGCTGCTGAACTGAACGCACCGATCGACCGCGACACGCTCGATCGCATGTCTGCGGTCGACCCGATCGTGTGGACGCCCACCGCGCGCGACGAATTCCTCGCGCTGTTGCGGGCCGGGCGCGGAGCGATCGCGGTGTTCGAAGCCCTTGATCACGTCGGACTGGTGGTGCGGCTCCTGCCGGAATGGGAGCGCGTGCGCGCCCGGCCGCAACGCAACGCGTACCACCGCTTCACCGTTGATCGGCACTCGCTGGAGGCGGTCGCGGAGAGCGTCGCGGTCCTCGATGGCGACGACGACGACGAGGGCGCGGGCTTCGACCGCGACGTCGCGCGTCGCGCGCCGGCCGGGGTGTTGACGCTCGCGGCGTTGCTCCACGACCTGGGCAAGGGAACCCCGGGTGATCACTCGGTGGTCGGCGTCGATCTCGCGCGGTCGATTGC
Source organism: Acidimicrobiia bacterium (assembly GCA_040510575.1). Classification (GTDB taxonomy): domain Bacteria; phylum Actinomycetota; class Acidimicrobiia; order IMCC26256; family DASPTH01; genus DASUMF01. The sequence goes on from JBEVIU010000080.1 coordinate 7,254, forward strand.
GCAGCGCATCGGGCTCGACCACGAAGCGACGGAACAACTGGCATGGCTCGTTCGCCATCATCTCCTCCTTGCCGACACCGCGACGCGCCGCGACCTCGAAGACGACGCCACGATCAGTCGTCTCGCCGCTGAGGTGGGCGACTCGCAGCGTCTCGACCTGCTCTACGCCCTCACCCTCGGCGACTCCCGCGCCACTGGGCCGGCCGCATGGAGCCGCACCAAGGCATTGCTCGTGCGACAGCTCTACTCGAAGACGGATCGTCTCCTGGCCGGCCACGTCGACGCACCCGATGCGCGGGGTGCCGACGATGCCGACGACCTGCTGGCGCGGTACGCGCCGCTGCTCGCGGCGCGCGAGATCGCCGTCGAGTGGGAACAGCTCGACGACGACACGACGCGATGCACGGTCGTGGCTCCCGACCGCACCGGTCTGCTCGCGACGGTGGCGGGCACGCTGGCGCTGCTGGGATTCGACATCGGCGCGGCGGCCGTGGTCACCCAGGACGACGACGGCGTGGCGATCGAGCGGTTCACCGGCCAGCACCGCTTCGGGCGTCTCGACAGCCAAGCGGAGCGCGACGACGCCTCGGCCGCGATCGTCGCCGCGCTGGTCGGCGACGTCGCGCTCGACGACAAGCTCCGCGCTCGCGCGCAGCGGTACCGGCGACCAGCGCTCCATCCTGGCGAGCGCGACGTGCGCGTGGTGGTCGACACCGACGCGTCGGCCACTGCGACCGTGATCGAGATCCACGCCCCCGACGACGTGGGGTTGCTCGCGCGGGTGGCCGCAGTGTTCGCGGAGCTCGGGTTCGACGTGACCAAGGCCTTGGTGTCGACGATCGGCGACCGGGTGGTCGACGTCTTCTACCTGCGCGACCGGACCGGCGAGAAGGTCGTCGATGCGCATGCAGTCGCCTCGCTGCGGGCGACTCTGATGGCCCGACTCACGAGCGAGGTCACGCTCGCTTGACGTGTGTCGTGAGCACGTAGTCTCACGCTCGTGGCCGCCCCGATCGATCCGTCCGCCGCCGACCTGCTCCGATGGGCCGAGACCCTCTCCGCCGTCGCGCGCACCGGGCTCGCGTTCACGCAGAGCCTGTACGAGCAGGAGCGGTTCCAAGAGGTGCTCAAGGTCGCGGCTGACATCCGCGCCGCGGCGATCGAGGAAGCGGAAGCCGAGGTGCTCTTCGACGAGTGGCTCGACTCCGTGGGTCAGGGCACCGCGGGGTACGTCACGCCCAAGGTCGCGGTGGCTGCGATCGTCGGCAACGCCGAGGGCGAGCTGCTCCTCACCCAGCGCGCCGACAGCGGGGTGTGGCTCTATCCGGTCGGCTACGCCGATCCCGGGTACTCGCCGAGTGAGATCGCGGTGAAAGAGGTGCACGAGGAGACCGGCATCGAGGTCGAGGTCATGTCGTTGATCTCCGTGCTCGACGGTCTGCGCCTCGGGTTCGCGCACTTTCCCCTCTACACACTCCTGTTCCACTGCCGGATGCTCGGCGGTGAGCTGCAGGGCCACCCGCTCGAGACCCGCGCCGTGGGCTTCTTCGGCCGCGACGACCTTCCGTGGCCCGTGGCCGGCATCCAGCGCTGGGGCGAGCTCGCGTTCGCAGCGATCGACGGCGAACGCCGTGAGTGCGACTTCGATCCGCCCCGAATCCCGCCCTGGCGCGACGGTTGAACCAGTGGATTCGCTCGGTGTTGGTTGAAATGACACGCACACGCTCAAGATGAGCGCATACCCTGTCGATCACGACACCACAAACGACGCTGGGGGGCGAAAGGGATGAACACCCATGTTCCGCACACCCCTCATCGACACCGAGCTCGCTCGGGTCCCGCTCCTCGAAGGCCTGTCCTCGCGTGAGCTGAACACGGTCGCGCACCTCTCCACGCGGATCGATCTTCCCGCGGGCAGCGTGCTCACCCGCGAAGGTGACTACGGCACCGAGTTCATCATCGTGATCGACGGCCAGGTCGACGTCGTCCAGCGCGGCGAGGTGATCGCCACCCGCTCTGCGGGAGCGCACCTCGGCGAGATCGCACTGCTCAGCGCCCAGCCGCGCACCGCGACGCTCGTGACCACCACGCCCGTGCATGCCCGTGTGGCCAGTCGCCAGGAGTTCTCCAGCCTGCTCGCCACCGTGCCGAACCTGTCGGAGCGCCTCAACGCCACCATGGCCGCACGCCTCGCCGCCTGACCATCTCGTCGGGTCAGGTGCCCGCGGCGGTGAGCTCGGTCATGGTGTAGAGGGCGCGGAGCTCCACGTCGATGGCGGCGAGCCCAACGGGTCCGCCCGATTCGCGGTCGATCACGCACACGGCCTGCTCGACGACCGCGCCCCGCTCGCGCAGCTCGGCGCACGACGTGATCACCTGCCCGCCCGAGGTCACGACGTCTTCGACCACGAGCAGACGGCGGCCGTCGAGGTCACCGCCCTCGGCGAGACGACATGTGCCGTACGTCTTCGCCTCCTTGCGCACGAACACGGCCGGGATGCCCGTCACCTGCGACAGCACGGTCGCGATCGGCACGCCCCCGAGCTCGAGCCCGGCGAGCGCGTCGATCCCCGACGGCACGAGCGGCGCGAGCGCTTCCGCGATCGTTCGCAGCAGCACCGGGTCGGACTCGAACAGGTACTTGTCGAAGTACTCGTTGCTCACGACGCCCGAGCGCAGGGTGAACGTGCCGGTGAGGTGGGTGCGCTCGAAGATCTCGCGCGCGAGCCCGTCGCGGTCCATGGCGTCTCCTGTCAGGTGTGGAGCTCGGCGAGGAGCATCTCGACGATCGACACCGTGCCGTTCGCCTGTTCCCACGCGGCACCGATGCGACCATGGTCGACGAGGCCGACGGCATCGGGCGCAACGTGGAGCACCTCGGTGACGGCCTGCGCGAGGCGTGCCGGCTCGAGGTCGTCGTCGAAGGGCACGAAGCACTCGAGCCCGTCCCAGATCGAGAGCAGCGTGCGGGGCGCGCCACCCAACGTGAGCGAGTCGGCAGAGGCGCCGGTCGTGAGCTGCAGGGCCACCTGCTCCCAGAGGTCGTAGTGCGAGAGGCCCGCGGGTGCGCGGTACCCCGCCACCGGGTGGAGGCGCCACTCGAGCGTCACCTCCGGCTCCTCGCGCTCGGTGAGCCACGTCTGCGTGCCGTTCAGGTAGCTGTCGACCGGCAGCCCGAGGTGCTCGTCGAGCGCGCGCACGACCTCGGGAGTGATCCGCCAGACGGAGGTGGCCGTGCGTGACATCGGAGCGCAGGGTACCGGCCGCGTTGGGTCGCGGATACCGTGGCGCGCGACGCCGTGACGAACTACGACCGACTCTCCGCGCTCGACGAGAGCTTCCTGCACCTCGAGCGGGCCGACACGCCCATGCACGTCGGCGCAGTGGTCGTGCTGGAGGGCGATCCCTTCTACGGCGCCGACGGTCGCTTCCGCCTCGACGACGTGCGGGCGCTCGTGCGGTCGCGCCTCGCAACGCTTCCGCGGTTCCGCCGCACCGTGGTTGCCGCGCCGCTCGGTGCCGGCAGGCCGATCTGGGTCGACGACCCCGACTTCGACGTCGCGCGGCACGTCGGCCTCACCGCGCTGCCCGAGCCCGGTACGCGCCGCCAACTGCTCGCGCTCGCGGAGCGCCTGATCGCGCAGGTGCTCGACCGCACGCACCCGTTGTGGCAGATGTGGTTCGTGGAAGGCCTCGACGGGGGAAAGCGGGTCGGGCTCGTCCACCGCTCGCACCACGCGCTCACCGACGGCATCTCCGGCGTCGACATCGCGACCGCGTTGCTCGACATCGACGTGCACGCGCCACCCGACCCGCCCTCCACGTGGAGTCCCGAGGCCGGCCCCGATCCCACGGAGCTCCTCGTCGACACGTTCCGCACCAACACCGCGCGGGCGATGGGTGTGGCCGGGCGAGCGCGGGACGCCGCGCGCACGCCACTCGTGGCAGTGGACCAGGTCGGCCGGCTCGGTCGGTCGCTCGGTTCGCTCGTCACGTCGGGCGTCGTGGCGCCGCGTCTGTCGCACAACGCCTCGCTGGCGCCGGGGCGGCGGCTCGAGACGATGACCGTGCCGCTCGACCTCCTCCACACCGTGAGCAACTCGTTCGGTTGCACCGTGAACGACGTCGCGCTCACCGCGGTCGGCGGCGGGTTCGCTCGGCTGCTCGGGTCTCGGGAGGAGCTCGTCGACGATCTCGTCGTGAAGATGCTGTGCCCGGTGTCGCTGCGCGTCGAAGCCGACCGCGCGCAGCTCGGCAACCGCATCTCGACGATGTTGGTCCCGGTGCCGGTCGGTCAGCGCGACGCGCGCGCGGCTCGCCGCGGTGCGCGCCTCCACGGCGGAGCTCAAGGAACGCGGGCAGGCCGTCGGCGCCGCCACCATCTTCGGTCTCGGCGAGTACGTCACGCCCAGCCTGCTCGGGCTCGTCGCCCGCGCGTTGCACGGTCAGCCATTCGGCAACCTCGTGATGAGCAACATCCCAGGTCCGCCCGTCCCGCTCTACCTGCTCGGCGCGCAGATGCTCGAGGTGTACCCGGTCCTGCCCCTGTCGCAGAACCTCACGCTCAACGTGGCCGTGCTCTCGTACTGTGACCAGCTCCACGTCGGCCTCGTCGGCGACGGCGCGTCGGCGCGCGATCTCGAGTTGCTCGCCGGTGGGATCGAGGACGCGTTCGGCGAGCTGCACGCGCTCGCTCTCGCCGAAGCTGAGTAGGGTCGCCGCGATGACACGCGTCCCCGACGACCCGACCGCCGAGGTCACCGACGTCCTGCAGACGTTGATCCGGAACAAGTGCGTGAACAACGGTGTCATCACCTCCGGTGACGAGTCGCGCAGCGTCGACCTGCTCGCGAGCTACCTGTCGGGGATCGGCGATCAGGAGGTGTTCGAGCCGCAACCGGGCCGCCAGAGCCTGGTGGTGCGCCTCGAAGGCACCGACCCGACGGCTCCGTCCTTGTTGTTGATGGGCCACACCGACGTGGTGCCCGTGAACGCCGACGGCTGGAGTCGCGACCCGTTCGCGGCCGAGGTGGTCGACGGGTTCGTGTGGGGTCGCGGCGCGGTCGACATGCTGAACCTCACCGCGTCGCAAGCGGTGGCGATGAAGCGACTGGTCGAGAGCGGGTTCCGCCCGAAGGGCACGCTCGTGTACCTGGCGGTCGCCGACGAGGAAGCGCTCGGCACCTGGGGTGCGCACTGGCTCCTCGACCACGAGCGCGACGCGGTGTACGCCGACTACGTGCTCACCGAGTCCGGCGGGTGGCAGATGCCGAGCCCGCAGGGTCCGAGGCTGCCGGTGTTGGTGGCGGAGAAGGGCACCTACTGGACGAAGATCACGGTGCGCGGTACGCCGGGCCACGGATCGCAGCCGTTCCGCACGGACAACGCATTGATCACCGCGGCCGAAGTGGTGCGGCGCATCGCCGAGTACCACCCGCCGACGCAGATCCACGACGCGTGGCGCCAGTTCATCGAGGGCATGGCGTTCGACGCAGACCTCACGGCGGCGTTGCTCGATGCCGACGGACTCCACGACACGCTTGCCGAGCTGCCGCTTGGCATGTCGCGCCTGTGGCACGCGTGCACGCACACCACGCTCGCGCCCACCGTCGCGCACGGTGGCACGAAGACGAACATGATCCCCGACCGCGTCGACCTCGAGGTCGACATCCGCACGCTGCCGGGTCAGACGGGTGCCGAGGCGGCCGCGCTGTTGCGCGACGCGCTCGGTGACCTCGCGGACCTGGTCGAGATCTCGTCGAACGACGACGGCTCGACCGCGTCGCCGATCGACACGCCGTTGTGGGACTCGCTCGCCCGCGTGAGCAGCCAGCTCTGCGAAGGCTCGGCGCTGGTGCCGTCGCTCATGGTGGGCGGCACCGACAACCGGTTCTACCGCCGCGCCGGCGCGGTCGGGTACGGGTTCGGGCTGTTCTCGCAGCGCCTCACGTACGACGACTACACCACGATGTTCCACGGCAACGACGAGCGGGTCGACCAGGAGTCGCTCTCGCTGTCGACGCAGCTGTGGGAGGCCGTCGCCCGCGACCTTGTGGGTTGACGTCGCCGGTCAACCAGCCGGCAACACGCGGTCCCGGATGCGGTTGTCGAGCGCCAGCACGCCCGGGCCTGCCCACACCAGGAACAGCATCGCTACGAGCATCACGGGACCGACACCGAGGTGGAAGGTGCCTCCGTCGACTGGTCCCGCAGTCGCAATCGCAACCACGAGATTTGCGGCGAGCACGAGCGCGGCCGGTCGGGTGAGCAGGCCGATCACGAGCAGCAGACCACCGAGTAGCTCGAGCGCGCCGGCGAGGTATACCGCACCATCGGGCCAGGGGAGGCCGTAGCGCTCGAAGTCGACGGCCTCGTCCATGTGATCGGTGAACTTGCCCGTCGAGAAGGAGATGAAGAGCACGCCGGTCACCACGCGGAGCGTTGCCGCGATCCACGCGGCAGGTCCTGTGAAGCGCGACGCGAACACGCGCCGCATCCATTCGCCGGTCACCCGTCGGTGCCGCCCTGTTCTCGTAGGAACTGCTCGACCTCGTCGACGAGCTCGTCGGCCGACGGGATCGGGCCGTCGGGGAAGGCCGGGTCGTCGCCCGTGCCCGCGTGATCGGCGTCGTAGCGCGCCTCGAGCTCGCGCACGTAGGCGAGCATCTCGTCGTTGTCGCCGAGCGCCCGGTCGACTTGGGCCCGCCACAGCTCGGTGAGCTGATCGAGGCGGTCGAGGGCGAGCGGGAGTCGGGCCACGGAGGCGAGCCGCTGCAGCAGCGCGCGGGTGGCCGGCGGGTTCGGCGGGTTGGCCACGTAGTGCGGAACCGGCGCCCACAGCGACACGGTGTCGAGGCCAGCGCTGCGGCACCGGTCGGTCAGGACCCCCACGATCCCGGTCGGTCCCTCGTAGCGCGACGCGACCAGACCGAGGGTCTCGTCGAGCTCGGGATCGGTCGACGTGCCGGTGACGCGAGTGGCCCGGGTGTGCGGCACGTCGCCGAGGAGCGCGCCCAGGGTCACGACGGTCGTGCAACTCGTCTCACGCGCGACGTCGATGATCCCGTCGCAGTACGACTGCCAGCGCAGGTTGGGCTCGATGCCGCGTACGACGACCACGTCGCGATCGCGCCACCTCGTCGCGTAGCACGCGTGCTCGGGCCATTGGATCGCCGTCGCGACGCCGTTGTTGATCTCGACGCGGGGTCGCCGCGACTGGTAGTCGACGTGCTCGTCGGAGTCGATCGTCGCGAACGGCGCGGGATCGGGCATGTCGCTGTGCTGCACGAGCCAGTCGGCCGCACCGCTCGCGGCGTCGCCGGCGTCGTTCCAGCCTTCGAAGGCCGCGACGAGCAGCGGCTCACGGAGTGTCGGGCGTTGCTCCCAATGGAGGCCGTCGGCCATCGCGGAAGCCTACGGGACCTGCTCGCAGGGGGAATTTGGCCCTGAGGGCGACGTTCGGGGTCAGGCGACGCGGGGAGCGCGAGGTGCAACGGGCGTGCCGTTGCCCTTGGGGTATCGCGCGACGCGCCCGACGGGCATGTCGACGCGGTAGCCGGCGGCGGCTCGCTCCTCTTCGGACTCGCCACCCCAGTAGCCGTACTCGCGGTTCTCGCGGGCCCAGTCACGGCAGGGCGAGATCACGGCGCAGGCGTTGCAGACGGCGCGCGCCTTGGCCTCGCGGACGCTGCGCGTCTCCGGCCGTTCGCCTGCCGGGGCGAAGAAGAGCTCGTTCTGGCCTCGACAAGCAGCGCTGTCGGTCCAGGCGAGCGGCCCCGTGAAGATCAGGCTGGTGATGGTCTCAGTTGCGGACACCCGGAAACCCCCGTGCGTGTTGGTCGTTGCCCCCGACGAACTGCGTGGAAAGCGGGAGAATCGGGGAGCCGGTGGGGGGGACACCGACTCCCCGATTCGTCCTGCGTGCACCATGATCGCGGACCTCGGTGAATCTGTCCAACAGTTAGGATGGATGGTGACCATCGGGATTGACGATGCTGACGGGAGACCGTTGCAGGCCATGAGTCGCGGGCCTCGCGGGTGTCCACGCAGTGCGGGAGGGCTGTTCATGGTGTTGCTGCGTCACCTCGAGACGCTCCTCGCGATCGCCGAGGAGGGCTCGTTCACCGCCGCCGCGGACGCGCTCAACACGGTGCAGTCGAACGTGTCGGACCAGGTCCGCCAGCTCGAGCAGGAGCTCGGCGTCCCACTGCTCGTGCGGGGACGGCGCGGCGCGGAGCCGACCGAGTTCGGCGCGGTGGTGCTCGACCGCGCCCGTCGCGTGCAGCGCGAGCTCGACGCCATGCGCGCTGATCTCTCGATGCTCCAAGGGCTCGAGGCCGGGCACGCCAAGCTCGGCGTGGTGGGCACGGCGAGCCGCTGGCTCGTCCCGGCCCTCGCTGCCGATCTTCGTCAGCGCGCGCCCGGTGTGCGGCTCCGCATCAACGAAGGTGCGTCGGAACGATTGTTCGCGGAGGTGCTCGAGGGCGAGCTCGCGCAGGCCGTCGTCACCGAGCCGGTCGAAGACCGGCGCCTCGTCGTCGATCACCTGCTCGAAGAAGCGTTGGTCGCGCTCGTCGGCCCCGGCGTGGAGCTCGGCCCCGGACCGGTGGCGCTGGCGGCGGTGGCCGACCTTCGTCTGGTGCTCCCGCCGATGCGCAATCCCTTGCGCATGGAGCTCGAGGCGGTGGCGGAGTCGCAGGGGCTCACGCTGCGGGTGCCGCTCGAGGTCGAGGGCATCCGCTTGATCGCCGACATGGTCGCGGCGGGTGACTTCGCGTCGATCCTGCCCGAGACCGCGGTCCCACCTGAGCTCGGCGCGCTCCACGCGATCGAGATCGCCAACATGCCGCCACGCCGACTCGCGATCGTGAGCGCGCGCGACGTGCAGCTGTCGCTCGCCGATCGCGCGGTGCGTGAGAGCGTGGAACGAATCGTTGCCGGGCGCGCGACTACGCGGCGGGATCCGGCACGGGCGCGCCGCGTCCGGCCCGCGTGAACGCGCGCGCGGTGAGGTAGCCGATCCCGAGCACGGCAAAGCCCGCGACCGCGTCGAGCAGGTAGTGGTTCGCGCTCACCACGATCGCGGTCACGGTGAGCACGGGATACAACCCTGCGAGCACCTTCGCCCACCGACGGCGCAGACGGGGCACCAGTGCGCTCGCGCACCACAACGCCCACGCGCAGTGGACGCTCGGCATCGCCGCGTACTGGTTCGAGATCTTGTTCACCGCGCCGGAGTTGAACGACCAGAACGCAGGGTCCTTGGCGAGGGTGTCCTCGTAGTCGTAGGTGCCCGCGCAGGCGAGCTTCGGGTGCGCGTCGCAGTGCTCGGGCAGCAGCCGCGGCGGCATGAGCGGGAAGAGCGCGAAGCCGATGAGGGCCAGCCCGGTGGCGACCCCGAGCGTGTTGCGCCAGAGCGGGTAGTCGTTGGTCCACCGGCGGAAGAGGTAGATCATCACCCCGCCCGTGGCGATGAAGTGCAGCGATCCGTAGAAGTAGTTCGCGAAGATGATCAGCGGGCGCACGCCGAGGGCCCACGACTGGATCGACTCCTCGATGTCGATCCCGAGCGTCTTCTGCAGGCGGATCAGATCACGCGCGTGGTTGAACGCCTCCGCCGCGTTGCCGTGGTTGAGGTTTCGAATCCCGGAGTACAGCAGGTAGAACGCGAGCACCGCGAGGATCTCGACCCACCAGTACAGGTGGTGGCCGTCACGGAGGCGACGCCCGCCCGGAAGACGCCGACGCACCGGCGTCGCAACATCCGTGGACGGAGTGGGCGCAGGCTCCTCGCCCGAGGGGCCGGGGCGTTCGGTGACGCTCATTGCGTGGGCGCGGGTGCGTGCACCTCAGTGTCAGTCGCGTCGTCGCCGGTGTCTTCATCGGCGTCGGCTCCGTTTCGGTGGCCGACGGCGAACGCCGGCGCGCCGAGCAGGCTGACGAGCAGCGTCATCCCGTACCAGAGCAGGCCCACCCCGATCGCCTTGCCGGTGGGCACACCCAGCGGATGGAGCAGCAGCACGAGGAGGCCTTCGCGGATGCCGAGTCCGCCGAGCGAGATCGGGAGGACCTGCGCCATCGCGACCGCGGGGATGAACGCGAGCACGGCGCCGTTCGGGATCGACACGCCGAGTGCGTGGACCGCGCACCAGACCGCCGCCACCACCGACGCCTGGTAGGCGACGGCCGCGACGAGCACGCTCACGGCTCGGCGGGGCTCGCGCCGGAGACGGTCGACCCCGGTGTGCACCGCGCCCACGAAGCGCATCCAGTTCTGGTGCTTCTCGAACCGCCCGGCGAGATCGGGGTGGCCGGCGACGAACAACACCACCATCAGCGCGATGACGGTCGCGCCCGCGATCGCGATCGAGATCCAGGCATGGGGAAGCTCGAGCAGCGAAGGCTTGATGAGCACACCGATCACGGTGAGCAGGGGCAACGCGACGAAGCCGGTGAGCCGCTCGATCGCCACCGACGCGAACGCCACATCACTGCCCGCGGTCTTCGAGGATCGGCTCACGCGCAGGACGTCGCCCCCGATGGTGGACGGCAGGACGTTCCCCACGAACTGGCCGGCGAGGTAGTGCGACAACAGCGTGCGCAGACCGATGTCGACGTCGAACACCGCGAGGACGCGCTGCCAGCGCCACGCCGACAGGACGAAGCCGCCGAAGGTGAGCGCGAGCGCTGCGAAGAAGAAGGTGAGCGTGCCCGCGTGGGTGTCCTTGGGCTCGACGCTGCCGGCCGGGATCTTGGTGACGAGGAAGGCGAGCAGCGCGGCGCTCACGAGGAGGCGCAGGCAGATCTTGACCAGCGCCATCCGGCGGGAGCGCTGAGCGTCGTCCCGCGCGCGCACGCGTTGGGTTGCTGCCATTGGCAAGCATGTTAGGCAGTCGGATCCGGGCCACCGCCCCGGGCGTAGATTGCGCCGGTGCAGGGAACCGCAGGGTCGCGGCCGGCCTTCTCGTCCTCGGTCAGCGAGGAACGGATCGTCGTCGACGACGGCGTCGGCCTGGCCACCGTCGTGGCCGGCGATCCGGCCGCGCCGGGGCTGCTCCTCGTGCACGGGTTCGGTGGGGCCAAGGAGGACTTCGCCGACCATCTCGACGCCCTGGCGGTGGATCACCGGGTGGCGACGTTCGACCATCGGGGTCATGGCGCCAGCGACCACCCCGACGATCCGGCGGCGTACACCCTCGATCGGCTCGGTGCCGACGTGCGGGCCGTCGCCGAGGCCCTGGAGTTGCGTGACCTTCGCCTGCTCGGCCACTCGATGGGCGGGATGGCCCTGCGCCGTGCCGTGCTCGAGGACCCGTCGGTCGGTCGAGCGCTCGTGTTCATGGACACGTCACCTGGCGCCCCGCCCGGGATCGATCCGGAGATCGTCGCCCTTGGCGCCGAGATCGCGCGCACCCACGGCATGGGCACCCTCAAGGAGGTGTCCGACGAGCTCGACCCGCTCGGGTCGGAGGCGTACCAACGGGTGGTCGCGGAGCGCCCTGGGTTCCGCGAGTACGCCGCCGCCAAGTGGGCGTCGCTGTCGCCGGTGATGTGGGCGACGCTCGCGGTCGAGATCACACGCCAAGCCGATCAGCTCGACGAGCTGGCGGCCGCGGTCACCGTGCCCACCCTCGTGCTCGTGGGCGACCAGGACCGCGAGTTCGCCGGGCCGTCACGCTCGATCGCAGAAGCGGTGCCGGGCGCGACGCTCGTCGAGATCCCCGACGCCGGTCATTCGCCGCAGTTCGAGAACCCCATCGTGTGGCTCGCGGCGCTGCGCACGTTCCTCGCGTCGCTCTGACCCCAGCGCCCGCTGCGAAGACGGGCGCGTCATTCGCCGGTGGCCTTCTCCATGAAGCGCTCGCGCTCGACGATCACCCTCGTGATGCGGCCCGCCGCCACGAGGCCGTGACCGTCGCTCACCGACACGCGGAACGTGAGGCGCCGCCCTTCGATCGCTTCGAGCGTCGCCTCCGCTCGCACCTTGCCGCCCACGGGTGTGGGAGCGAGGTGGTCGAGCTGCACCCGGTATCCGACGCTCGTGGTGGCGTCGTCGAGCGTTCCCTCGATGGCGAGGACGGTTGCCTCTTCGGCGAGCCGCACGACGCGCGGAGTGGCCAGGACCGGGACGTCGCCGGTGTGGAGCGCGAGCGCAGTGTCGTCTTCCGACACGACGAGCGTCGCGGTGGCAGCCAGACCGGGTCGCAACGACATCGGCCTACGATAGACAACCCTCGGGGCCCGCGATCCCATCCGTCGCCTGAGGGCCGAGCGAGGGAAAGGTTCTCCGTGATCGACGACGCGGTGCTCCAGCGCACCCTGCACGAAGCGTTGAGGAGTGGTGGTGACTTCGCGGAGGTGTTCGCGGAGGACCGCAAGGTCGCCTCTGCCCGCCTCGACGACACCAAGGTCGAGGAGCTCGTGTCCGGTCGGGAGCGCGGCGCCGGCATCCGGGTGGTGCGGGGCGACACCACGGGGTTCGCGCACACCGCCGACCTCAGCGAGGCCGGTCTGCGCACCGCCGCGGAGGCGGCCGCCGCGGCCGCGTCAGCCGCCGGTCCCGGCGAGACCCGGGTCGTGCCGCTCACACGTCGTGCGGTCACTCCCACCCACGAGGTCCGGGTGTTGCCCGAGACGGTGGAGAAGGTGCGGAAGGCCGAGATGCTCGAGCGGGCCGACCACGCGGCGCGCGCCGAGAGCGACTCGATCCGCCAGGTGAGCGCAACGTACGCGGACTCGCGCCGTCAAGTGCTCATCGCGAACTCCGACGGCCTCCTCGTCGGCGACGACCGCGTCCGCACCCGCTTCGGTGTCAACTGCGTCGCGGTCGGTGACACCGGGATGCAAACGGGCTTCGAAGCGCCGGGTCGTACCGTCGGCTTCGAGCTCTTCGACGAGATCGAGCCGGAGG
>JBEVIU010000081.1:0-9652 GCA_040510575.1 Acidimicrobiia bacterium
GCCGCCGCGGGGGGCGGCGGCAGGGGCGCCACCCCGCATCGCACCAACGTTAAGGCTGGCCTTCCCGGTGACCTGCCGAGGGAGTCACCGCGCGAAGCGCGGGCCCCGCCTTCGAGCGCCTTTGTGCTTCGGACCCTTGGCTGTGGGCCCGAGGCTCGTCCCGGCTGACCGGTCCTCCGGCGAACGCTGTTCGCCATCGACCTTCGCCCGTGCCGACCGGCGCGGGCATCCAAGAACGTCGGAGGAGGATCCGAGATGAAAGGTTCCATCATGCGTGGAGTGGCGGCCCTGATTGCGATCTTGGGCACGCTCGCGCTCGCAGGCGGTACGACGAGCGCGTTCGCGCTCGACGCCGCACACGAAACGTCGCTGCACTCGCTCGTCACCATCGATCCGGTGGTGCCGATCAACGTCTGCGGTGTCGGAGTGGGAATCATCGGCGTCGGGACGACGTCAGAATGCGACACACAGCAAACCGTCACGACGACCGGCTCCGGGGGTCTCATCGACCTCGGACCGACGGTGCCGATCAACCTCTGCGGCATCGGCGTCGGCATCATCGGCATCGGAACCACGGCGCCGTGTGACACCGACCAGACCGTCGAGAGCCCGAGCCCCGATTCGTCGGACTCGCTCATCGACGTCTCGCCCGTGGTCCCCGTGAACGTCTGCGGCATCGGCGTCGGCATCATCGGTGTCGGCACCACGTCGCCGTGTGAGACGGACCAGTCCGTCGACAACGGGGGTTCGAACGCTTCACTCATCGGCGTCGCACCGGTCGTCCCGGTGAACGTCTGTGGCGTGGGCGTGGGCGTGCTCGGCGTCGGATCGACGTCGTCGTGTGACACCACCCAGACGATCGCCGGCCCGGGCTCCGGCTCGGGAGGGCTGATCGACGTCTCGCCGGTCATCCCGGTGAACGTGTGTGGTGTGGGTGTTGGTGTGCTGGGCGCGGGAACAACCTCGTCGTGCAACACGACGCAGACACCCGGGGGCAACCCTGGGTCCGGCGGTGGGGGCAACCCCGGGTCGGGTGGCGGCGGTGGCGGGGGCAACCCCAGCGTCGTCGTCACGACGGTCGGAGGCGAGAGCACACCGCTCTTGACCTCGTTGCTCGACGCGGCGCTCGCTCCGTTCGGCACCACCTCGGTGCCCAACATGTTGGCGTTCACCGGTGGGCTCTCGTTGTGGCTCGTCGGGATCGCGCTCGTGATGCTCGTCGTCGTCAGTGCACGAGCCGGGGGGCCGTGCAGTTCGGGGCGAGCACCGCGGCGTCCGCGCCGGCCACCGACACGCCGGTGGCGGTGAGCAGCGGCGACACGACGAGTTGCTCGAGCGGGGTGAGCAGCGGAGCGACCAGGAGTTGCGTGAACACGCCGAGGCCCCCGAGCCCGCCGGTCAGCGATCCGGCGAGGTTGAGCGACGTGGCCCCGAAGTGCTTGCGGTTCGCCCATGTGAACGCGGGAAGGTAGGTCGCGGTCGTCGGGCTCACCGCGGCGACGCTCCAATTCACCGGCAGACCGGCCAGCGAGAGCGAGAGTCCGCCGAGCTGTGTGGCCACCCGGGCCGACGCCGAGCTCGCTGCTTCGACCGTGCTGCACGCGACATCGACGAGCGTGGCGGTCCCGGTCGCCGCCCCGACGCCGATCGTCACGGGCACCGCGACCAGCGTGGACGTGATCGCGACCGCGACCTGACCGGTCGACGCGGTGACCCCCGCGGGGCCGAACGCGATCTGCGGAGGTTCGACGACGTGCAGCGACACGCTCACGGTCGCGATCCCCGGCACGCCCGACGCGATGGTTCCCGACACGGTGCCGCCGTCACGGGCGAGCGACAGCGCGCCGCGGAGCAGGCCGAGCGCATCGAAGGATGCACCGGCGAACGAGCTCGCCTCGGCGCCGGTGACCACCAGGAGATCGCCCATGCGCACCGACGTGGCCGCGACCGACGCCGAAAGCCCGGCGCGCATGGCGGTCACCGCGACCGAGGCCGCGCTGTGACCCCCGGCGGCGAGCGCGTCGGCGACGATCTCGAGCTGGTGGCCGAGCGACGCCGACGTCGTGAGGTAGGCATCCTCGGTGGTGTGCGCGGCGAGGGCGAGCGCGCCCAGGGTCACGTCGGCGGCCGCCAGGCCCTGCCACGACACCAGGCTCAGGTTCAACGCCGGGTTGCCGCCCAACAAGCCGAACACGGAGTTCAGCATCGTCGACTGCGTGGCGTTCACCGTGGCCAACGACGTGCCGATCTCCACCCCACCCGCGCGCACCCGACTCGCGACGGCTTCGCGCTCCGTGGTCGTCTCACCGGGGATGAAGTAGTGGTCGATCGAGTCGCGCACGTTGACCACGACGCCTTCGGGAACCTGCGCGGTGTTGTCGATCACGACCCAGTCGTCGCCCGACGCGCGCACGAGGTGCACCCTGGTCGGGTCGAGCTCCGCGTGGTTGCGCTGGGCCGACCGCACCGCCGCGGCGCGGATCGTCGCGAGCTGCGAGCTCGCCGACGCGCCGGTCAGGAACCGGCTGCTGTCGAGCGCGGCGACGTCGGCGATGCTCTGGATGTCGCGGCGCATCACGAGCGCGCGCCCGAAGTCGACGGCGAACGCGGTCACCGCCATGAACACTGTGAGGCTGAGCGCGAGCATCACCAAGATCGCGCCGTGCTCGTGGTGCTCGCGGCGCGTCACGTGTCGGTGGTGCTCGCGCGGTCGGCTCATGGGTCGCCGGGGACGATCACCGTGCTCGACACGGTCAAGGTGCGCGGGATCACGGCGGACAGGCCGGGCAGCTGTGGCACGACCGCGTGCTCGTCGTTGTCGAGGCGGACCGTGACCGTGCGGCACGCCTTGGTCGAGTCCTGGGGGCAGGGGACGACGGCCGACACGGTGCACCTCAGGCCGTCATGGTCCTCGGCTGCGCAGGTGAGCCCGAGCTCGGAGACGGCCGCGTCGGCTGCGTTGCTCGCCGCGCTCACCTGGTCGGCGGCGAGCAGCTCGACCGACGCGGCACGCGCACCTTCGGTCGCGGCTTGCGTGAGGTTCTGGCGGTAGCTGAGCAGGATCCCGAACGAGATCACGCCGAACACGAGGTACCCGAGCAGCGTCACGACGAGCGCCATCTCGACGAGGGCGGCGCCTCGTTCGGTGTCCCTGGGATTCCTGTGATGTCGCACGCTCTCCACCTCCCCCCGGAGATGAGCTGCTCGCCCACCCGATCGATCGGCACTGATCGGCCCCGGCTGAGGGAATGTGCCGTGCGCCACGCCCGTAGAGTCTCGGGATGCGGCTGTCGCGACGACCTCTCCTGTCCAGCGCGGGGCTGGCTGTCCTGGTGCTCGGCTCGAGCCTCTTGGCCGGCTGCGACCTGCCCCCTCCGCCGCCGCCGCCCGCCCTGGTCGACGCTGCGTGCAAGGGCACGCTGGTGGCGTCAACCCCGGGCACCGTCGCTTCGAACGAGATCGACGAGCTCTCCGGGTTGAGCGCCAGTCGTCGAACCACAGGGGTGTGGTGGGCGCACAACGACTCGGGCGACTCGGCCCGCGTCTTCGCGGTGGGCGACGACGGCGCCGATCTCGGCGAGTACACGCTGACCGGCGCGAGCGCCGTCGACTGGGAAGACATCGCCGTGGGGCCGGGGCCCGTCGCCGACGTCTCGTATCTCTACGTCGCCGACACCGGTGACAACACCGCGACGCGGGCGTCGGTGCAGGTGTACCGGGTGGCCGAGCCGGCGGTCGACGTCAACGCGGTCCCAGCTGCTCCGCAGCCCCTCAACGGCGTCGCCACGCTCACCTTCACCTATCCCGACGGCCCGCACGACGCCGAAGCGCTCATGGTCGACCCCGTGAGCGGACGGATCTTCGTCGTCACGAAGGACATCTTCGGCGGTTCGCTCGTGTTCGCGGCGCCCGCGAACCTCGCGTCGGGCTCGAACACGGTGCTGACGAAGGTCGCCACGCTCTCGCTCGGGTTCCTCGGGCTCGTGACCGCCGCCGACGTGACGCCGACCGGCGACGCGGTCGCGCTCCGCACGTACGGGTCAGTGGTGTTGTACCCACGGCCCGCCGGCTCGACGTTGGAGTGGGCGTTCGTGCAGACGCCGTGCAACGGCGCGGTCGCGAGCGAGATTCAGGGTGAGGCGCTCGGGTTCACGCGTGACGGTCGCGGGTACGTGACCGCGAGTGAGGGCGCACGTCCAGCGTTGCATCGCTTCGTCGCACCCTGACTCACCGCGGCAGATCGGCGCGGGTGATCGGGCGCGGTGACGCGAGGGCTACTTCGCGCGACCGAACAGCAGGAAGCGGCGGCGCACCTTCACCGGTTGGACTGCGATGTCGGGCATCCCGGCATCGGTGCCGTTGGTGAGCGACGTGCCGTTGACCGGCGCGTCGCTCGTCGCTCCGTTGAGTGCTCCGCTCGCGGTCCCGTTCGAGACTGAGCCCTCGGGCGCCTCGGGCCGCCACCGCACGGTGGGCGCGGGATCGCCGCTGCGCCGCGCCGGGGCCTGCGGTGCCGGCGTGCTCGTGACCTTCGGCATGGTGACCTTCGGTGCGCCGGTGACCTTCGGCATGGTGACCTTCGGTGCACCGGTGACCTTCGGTGCACCGGTGACCTTCGGTGTCGCGGGTGCGGGCGGGGCGGGCGCCGAGGCGACGGGTGGCGCGGGCGGCGCGGGAGCTGCCTGCGCGTCGGCGTCGCGGCGGGCGTGTTCGAGTGCCGCCGCAGCACGCGCATCGGCCATCAGCCGCGCTGCTTCCTCGCGTGCGCTCTCTCGCGTCGCCTCGGCTTCAGCGGCCGCGGTGAGGGTGAGCGCCGCGGCGTCGCGTGCTGCTTCACGTCGGGCTTCGGTCAGGATCGTCGCGCCCTCCGCGCGCGCGTGGTCGAGCACGTCGCTGACTTCGCTCTGCACGCGTGCACGCGTCGCTGTGCTCTCCGCGAGTGCTTCCGCGCGTGTGGCCTCGAGCAGTGCCTGACGTTCGCGGTCGAGTTGCTGCACGAAGGTGGTGACCTCGGCAGTGGCCGCGCTGCGGATGCGCGCCGCATCGGCGAGCGCGTCGTCGACCATGCGCGTGCGCTCGCTGCCCGCCTCCGCGAGGATGCGCTCGCGCTCAGCGCGTGCGTCGTCGCGGATGCGGTGGGCATCGGCGTCGGCCTCGCGCAGCACCGTTGCCGCACGCGCCTCGGCCTCTGCGACTGTGGCGCGACGTTCGGCGTCGGCTGCTGCCCTCACGTCGTCGCGGATCTGTGCGCACTCCGTCTGCGTGGCGATCACGGCCTGCTCGTGGAGCTCCGCCGCCTGCGTGCGCGCGGCGAGCAGCTCGAGCTTCGCGTCGGCGCGTGCGCGGCGAAGAGTGCGAACTGCCTTCCGGTGGAGCCGCTTCACCGACTTGCGGTCGGTGCGCTGCTTTCCTGTGCGCTTCTTGCTCATTCGAGCCCGGTGCTCCCGGTCGCGGTGACGGTCACCACAGCGTACGGACTTGCCCCGTCCCGTGGGTGCATGGGCAGGTCGGCGTCGCCGGCGAGCGCGTCCTGCCCCGAAGCCGTCGTGCCCGAAGCCGTCGAGCGGGGCCACCCGCGTAGGCTCGCCGCCCGTGAAGACACCGATCGCCACCGCCCTGCTGGCCGCTGGCCTGCTGGCCGGAACCGTCACGTCGAGTGGCGTGGTGTCGGGCCCGCGGGCGGCCGGCGCGGCGACCAGTGATCCCGGCCCCGGCTCCACCACGACGACCACCACGACACCCATCCCGGAGCCACCGCCGCCCGCGGGACCCGGCGGTTCGGTCGCGTGGTCACCCGTTGGCCGATCCGTCCTCGGTCGCTCCGTCCTCTACACCGGCGGCGTGGGTGGCGCGTTCGTGGCCTGGATGGATCCGACCCTCGTACGTCCCGTCGTCGTGCCGGGTACCAGCGATCCCGGCGGTCCGTGGGCCTGGGGCGGTCAGGTCGCGCCCGAGAGCCGGCCGTTCCTCGTCGCCTCCTTCAACGGCGGCTTCCAGTGGCAGGACTTCAACGGTGGCGTGCTCGCGTTTGGTCGCGGCTTCCGCGATCTCGTCCCGGGCGTCGCGTCGCTCATCGTCTACGCCGACGGCTCGTTCACCGTCGGGCAGTGGGGCCGCGACACCGACGCGACGAAGCCGGTTGCCGCGGTGCGTCAGAACCTGCAGCTCCTCGTCGACAACGGCGCGCCCACCGCTGCCGCGGCGAACCCGGGCGCGTGGGGCGCGTCGGTCGCCGGTGTTGCGACGATGCGGTCCGCGGTCGGTGTCGACGCGAACGGCGCGTTGCTGTGGGCCGGCGGGCGACTCGCGCCGGCCGACCTCGCCAACGCGATGCTCGCGAGCGGCGCGGTGCGCGCGATGCAGATGGACATCAACCCGGACTGGGTGAACTTCAACCAGTACGACGTCGGCGCCGATGGCTCCGCAGTCGGGAACGGCGTGTTCGGTGCGACGGGCGCCAACCGCTACCTCAGCCCGAGTACCCGCGACTTCGTCGCGGTGGTCGTGCGCGGCACCGTGCAACCGGGTGCGACCGCGCCCGCCGGCGTCGCGCCCCTCACCGGCCAGGTGAAGCTCAAGTAGGCAAGCTCGGGCTGCGTTGCGCGGGCAACACGCTGGTCAACCACGCAGCCGCGGCAAGCAGCTCGGCGTCGCGTCCCGGTCGACCGACGAGCTGCACGCCGACGGGGAGCCCGGTCGAGCCGGTGAGTCCGGGTACCGACACGGTCGGGTGGCCCACCAGCGTCCAGAGCCGCGCGCAGCGCGGATCGCCGGTGTTGTCGAGCCCTGCGGGCGCTTCGCCGAGCGCGGCGAGCGTGAGCAACACGTCGCGGTCGCCGAACAGCTCGTCGACGTCCGAGCGCGCGATCGCTGCCCGGTCGAGCACTTCGCGGCGGCGTCTCGGATCGATCGTTGCCCCGTCCTCGATGATCGAGCGCAGTACGTCGGACAGCGCGTCGGCATGCTCGCGATGTTCCCACTCGAATGACCGCGCGATCTCGAACGCCATCACGACGGGATGCGCGGCGGCGAGGCCGAGGTGCGACGGCGGCAGCGAACGCGCCGTCACGTCCGCGCCCGCATCGGCTGCGAGCTGCGCGGCCGCCTCGACTGCGGCACGCGCGTCGTCGGTCGCATCGTGCCATTCCTCGGCGCGGAGCACCGCGATGCGCGGCGGCGCAGTGGCGTCGATCGCGGGCACGGGATCCGCCGGCTCGGTGAGCGCCATCCTCACCCGGTCGAGCGTGGCGACGTTGCGCGCGAACCACCCCACGGTGTCGAGCGACGGCGCCAGGTGCTTCACGCCCGCGGTCGGCGCCGTGCCGTACGTCGGCTTGTAGCCGAGCACGCCGCAGAAGCTCGCAGGACGGATCACCGATCCCGCGGTCTGGGTGCCGAGCGCGACCTCGGCCATGCCCGTGGCCACCGCCGCCGCCGACCCGCTCGATGAACCGCCGGGCGTGTGCGTGAGCCGGTGCGGGTTCGCGGTCGGCCCGGGCTCGTAACACGCGAACTCGGTGGTGACCGTCTTGCCGAGCACGATCGCGCCCGCGTCGCGGAGTCGCGCCACGACCGCGGCGTCGCGTGATGGTTGATGGCCGGCGTAGATCGGTGACCCGTACTCGGTCGGGAGGTCTGCGGTGTCGAACACGTCCTTCACGCCGACCACGAGCCCGGCCAGCGGCCCGTCCGACGGTGCGGTGCGGCGCGCACCCTCGATGTCGATGCGCACCCAGGCATGCACCGGGTGTTCCCACGCGTCGATGGCGGCGATCGCCGACGTGAGACCGTCGGGTGCCGGGGGCGTGTCGCTCACCGGCGCGCTCGCGTCAGGCGACGCTGGTGATGGTCACCGCGCCGCTCGTGTCGCGCACCGTGAGCGTGACGACGCGCGTCGTGCCGTCGGCCAGCGCGGCCGAGCAGGTGACGGTGTCGCCCGGTCGTCGCACGAGGAACGCGGGTCCGCAGTCGACGGTGGCCGAGAGCGACGCGTTGGCCGCCACGAACTGCTCCATCGCCTGCTTCGTGAGCACGGCCTGCGGCGTGGCGAGCGAGAACGACCCGGTCGTGCCCGACTGCGTCGCGTCGACGACGAGGAAGGTGCCCGGGAGTTGCACCGTGCAGGTGAACGTCGCGCCGGTCACCCGGCGGGCGGTGGGCGGGCAGGCCACGTTCCCGTGGGCCAGGCCCGGGTAGGTGGTCTCGACGAGGCGGGCGATCTCGGTGCGCGCACGCGCGGTGGACACCATCGGTGAGCTCGCGGCGCCGGCCGGCGTGGACCCGGTTCCCGCGAGGAGCGCGCACGCGCCGAGCACGATCGCAAGCCCCCGACGCATCGCCGCACCGTACCTCTCGCCTCACTCCAGCTTTTGGCGTACCGGGACCACCTGGCCGGTGGGTTGGGGTACGCCAAAACGGAAAACTTGGGCGAGGGCGTACAGTTCCGGGCCGTGAGCACCGGCGCGGAAGGGTCATCGGCCACGGGCCGCGAGGTGGTGTCGACCGCGGTGCCCGTCCCGGCCGCGCCGCCGGCCGTGGGCGACGTGATCAGTCACGGCGTGCACGTCGGACTCGGCGCCCTCGGTCTCGCCCGCCACGCCCTCGGCGCCGTGATCGCACGCACCACCACGCCGTCGGCAACCTCACCGCCGACTCCGCCGAGCACCGCCGACATCCTCCCGGGCGCGGTGGTCGGCTTCGGGATCCTGGTCGAGCGCCGGGTGCGCTCGGTCGGCAGTGCGGTCGCGAACGGCGCCTCCGGTGTGGCGCGCGCCGTCGGCACGCCCGACGTGGTGCAACGCGCGCTGCGTCCGGTGGAGGACGTGCTCTGGAATTGGAACGAGGTCGCTCGCCGCGAGCAGGCCCGCAACCGGGCCGAAGCATCCGCGGTGGTCCCCACGCTCGTGCAGCAGGTGGCCGAGAACGTGGTCGGCCAGCTCGACTTCGAGCGCCTCGTGCGTCAGATCCCGGTTGCCGACATCGTGGCCGAGGTCGACATCGAAGCTGTCGTCGCGCGCATCGATCTCGGTGGCGTGATCCGCGAGTCGACGGTGTCGCTCGGCACCGAGGCGGTCGACGGCTTGCGTACGCAGGGCATGGCGCTCGACGTGTGGAGCGCACGCGTCGTCGACCGCGTGCTGTTCCGCAAGCGACCCCGCCAGGTCGAGCTCCGCCGCACACCATGAGCGGCTGCAGGTGAGCGTGCACGCGACGCGGATGACCGGGCGCGAGCGGGCCCAGGCGCTGCAGGACACCCGCGCCGGCTTCGTGTCGCGCGTCGTCGCGGCGACGGTCGACGTCGTGATCGTGTTCTCGCTGCTCCTGTTGGTCGAGGCGGGCTTCGCCGCGGTGCGGTTCGTGATCGCCGATCAGCCGTTCGAGTTCCCCGAGCTGGGTACCGTCGGCAACAGCTCGTTGCTCTTCGTGCTGCTCGTGCTCGTGCTCACCCTGGCGTGGTCCAGCTCGGGCCGGACCCTCGGCAACAACCTGGTGGGTCTGCGCGTCGTCCGCGAGAACGGTGGCGAGGTGTCGTGGGCCCGCGCGCTGGCCCGGGCGCTCATCGTGGTCGCCTTCCACGTGGTGGCGATGGGATGGATCCTGGTCAGCAAGAAGAATGCGGGGATCCACGACCTCGTGTGCCGCACCACCGTGA
>JBEVIU010000082.1:0-18690 GCA_040510575.1 Acidimicrobiia bacterium
TGCTCGTGCGCGAACGCGTGACCGGCGGAGGGCTCCTTCTCGACCACGAACAACGACAGCCCACGGTGGGTCTGCGAGCGATCGGGATCGGTGCGGGCGAGGAGCATGAGCAGGTCGGCGCGACCGGCGAACGTCGCCCAGGTCTTCACGCCGTTGATCACGTAGCCGCGGTCGACCGCGGTCGCCGTCGTCGCGAGCCCGGCGACGTCGGACCCGTAGTCGGGCTCGGTGACCATCACGCCGACGATCAGCTCGCCCGACGCGATGCGCGGCAACCAGCGCGCCTTCTGCGCGTCGGTCCCGCCGGCCACGAGCGCGCGCGTGAGGATCTCGGGACGGGTGATCAGCGAGCCGCCGATGCCGAGCGAGCCCCACGACAGCGCTTCGGTGGCGACGACCATCCCGAGGTAGTCCGCTTCACCTCCGGTGGCCATGCCGTCGAACTCCACCGGCACCGACAGGCCGAACCCGCCGAGCTCGGCGAGACCTCGGATGACCTCCTCGGGAACGTCGGCGTTGGTCCGGTGCACCTCTTCGGCGTGGGGCCGGATCTTGTCGGCCGCGAACCGTTGGAACGTGTCGGCCGCGAGGGCGAAGTCGTCAGGGAGGTGGTTGGGCCCCGTCCCCGCGGCCGGCAGAGTGTCCGCGAGCGCGCAGAGGAACTCGGGCGATCGGTGCGCTTCCACGAACGGCAGCGCCGGCGCCAGCTTCGACGGGTCGACGCCCCACATCGCTTCGCGCCCGAGCACCTTGGTGCCGAGGTCCCAGATCGCGTCGGCGACGTACGCGCGCGCCAACATCGACTCCTGCTCACCGTGTGCCCCGTAGTCGAGCATCACCGCGCAGCCTTCGACTGCGCTCGCCGCGTGCGCGAGGTCGTACGCGAGCACCTGGCGCTCGTCGAGCTTCGCGACCGAGAGTCGACCGCCGTCACTCGACGCGTGCGCGAGGGCCTCGGTCGCGGTGTCGACGAGCTCAGTCGCGCAGTCGACGGCCGCGGTGGCCGCCGCGAGGTGGTCCGGCATGCGGCGATGCTACTGACGGTCCGCTGACGTCCTCCTTTTCGACGAACGCTTCCGGCGTCGGGCTCGATCGATGACCGTAGAATCCCGCTCGTGGCGCTCCTCTCAGGTGTACGCGTGATCGAAGGCTCCGCGTTCGTGGCCGCGCCGCTGGGCGGGCTCACGCTCGCGCAGCTCGGTGCCGACGTGATCAGGTTCGATCGCATCGGTGGCGGTCTCGACTACCGCCGATGGCCGGTCGTCGAAGGCGACGTGAGCCTGTACTGGGCGGGGTTGAACAAAGGGAAGCGCTCGATCGCGCTCGACCTCGGTCGCCCCGAGGGGCGCGAGCTCGCGACCGCGCTGATCGTCGCGCCCGGAGACGACGCCGGGATGTTCCTGTCGAACTTCCCGGAGTCGGGATGGTTGAGCGATGCGCGACTCCGCGAACGGCGGCCTGATCTCGTCTACGTCAACATCATCGGGAGTCCCGACGGCTCGTCCGAGGTCGACTACACGGTGAATGCGGCGTCGGGCATCGCCCTCGCGACCGGCACGGCGGGATCGGCGCTCCCGCTGAACAACGCGCTGCCGGCCTGGGACATCGCGACGGGGCTCCACGCGGTGATCGCGATGCTCGCCGCCGAGCGAGTGCGGCGAGAGGGCGGTGGCGGTCAACTCGTGAAGATCGCACTGGCCGACGTCGCGTTCGCGACCGTGGCCAATCTCGGCTTCCTCGGGCAGGCCGAGGTCCTGCACGAGAACCGACCACCGCTGGGGAACGACATGTATGGCGCGTTCGGGCGCGACTTCGCGTGCTCCGACGGCCGACGGGTGATGGTCGTCGCGATCAGCCTCAACCAGTGGCAGTCGCTCGTCGCGGCGACGGGGATCGCCGATCACCTGCCGGCGATGGAGCGTGCCTTCGAAGCGGATCTCTCACTCGAAGGCGACCGCTACCGCTGCCGGGACGCGATCGCAGCGCTCATCGCTCCGTGGTTCGCGGCGCGCCCGTTGGACGTCATCCGGGCAGAGCTCGACGAGCACGGCGTGTGCTGGGGTCCGTACCAGACCTTCACGCAGGCCCTCTCCGACGATTGGCGCGCGTCGGACGAGAACCCGATCTTCGCGCGTGTGCAGCATCCTGGCCTCGGTGAGCTGCTCACTCCGGCGTCGCCGCTCACGCTCGACGGTCGCCCGCCACTTCCCCCCGCGAGCGCGCCGCGTCTCGGCATGCACACCGACGAGGTGCTCGCCGACGTGCTCGGGCTCAGCGGTGCCGAGATCGGACGTCTCCATGACGACGGTCTGGTCGCGGGGTCGGACGGGATCAGCTGAGTGGCCGACCCCGCAACACCGCTCCTGATCGACACCGGGTTCGGTGAGCGTGCGGTGTCGAGCATCGACGAGGACCATCTGCGGCGTGTTGCGGCATGTCTCGATCGAGATGGTGATGCGGTGGTCGTGACGGGACGCGTGCCGACCCTCTGGCACTGGGCGTTCTTCCTTCCCGCCGTGCCCACGAGTGCGCTCGGGCTCGACGGCCATCCGCGCCGACGAGAGGAGATGCTCGCGTTTCCCCGCCGCATGTTGGGCGCGGGGCGGGTGCGCGTGCACGAGCCCTTGCGCATCGGCGAACCGGCGACGCGCGCGAGTGCAGTCACGAGCGCGCAGCTCAAGGGTGGATCGACTGGCGCGTTCTGGGTCGTCACGGTCACCCACGAGATCGAGCAGCGGGGCGAGCTGTGCATCACGGAGGAACAGGACGTGCTGCTCCGCTCTGCCGGCACGACCGGTCCGCCCGGTGCAGCGCGGACCGACGCGCCAGCGCCGGACGCGGCGTGGATCGAGTCGCGGACACCCGACGAAGCACTCTTGTTCCGCTTCTCGGCCGTCACGTTCAACGCGCATCGCATCCACTACGACCGGTCGTACGCCGTCGACGTCGAGCACTATCCCGACCTCGTGGTCCATGGACCGCTCACCGCGATCTGGCTCGCGACGCTCGTCGAAGCCCGGAGCACTCAGCCGATACGCGCGCTGCGCTTCCGCGCCACTGCGCCGCTCTTCGTGCACCAGCCGATGTGGCTCACGGGCGGGCCACGTGACGGCGGCGCGACGGTGACGGCGATCCGCGGCGATCACGTCGCGGCGATGACGCTCGACGCCGAGTACGCGTGACCGGGGTGACGCGAGGTTCCCGGGCCGATCCCTAGGTGGCGGTGGTCGGTGTGGTGATCGGCACCGTCGTCACGGGGGCCGGTGTGGTCGTCTCGACGGGCGGGCTCGTCGCGGGCGGGCTGGTGACCTGCGGCGCAGGCGGGCTGGTGGCGGGCGGTGAGGTCTGCACCGTTCCGCCGCGCGTCGTGCCGCCCACGACCAGCGTGCTGCCCTCGGTCTGGATGGTGCCCTTCACCACCCCCGCGATGGCCTGCGCGGTCACCTTGCACTGCGCATCGATGAGGGGGAAGACGGCCTTGGCCAGACGATCGGCGCCGAGCGTCGAGAAGTGCACGCCGTCGCCGGCGCGCACGACGACGGCCGCGCCGTTCGGATCATCGAGCGGGGGAAGCGAGCCCTGGTACTTGCCGTCGGCATCCGTGAACAGCGCGTACGTGTCGACGTAGGCCGCGCTCGCGTGCCGTGCCAACACGTCGCGCATGAGGTCGTCGAGCTCCTTGATCTGCGCGTTGCGGTTGTCCTGGAACGACGGTGGCGCGATCCAGATCACCATGCGCGTGTCGCTCCCCAATGCGGCGAGCATCTCCTCGATCCACGCGGCGTACTGCGCTTTCCACGCCGGCTGACCCTGCGCGTCCTGCGTGGTGTCGAGCGGCACCGCGAAGTCGTTGGCGCCGACGAAGAACACCGCGATCTCGGGGTTCAGCCGGGCCATCTCCTTGGCCGCGTGCTCGGGCCAGTCGAAGAAGGACCGGTTGGAGAGTCCGCTCGAGACCCGTGAGTCGAACTGGGGCTGCACCACGCCGGTGCCGCCGGCGATCGTGCCGAGGGCGGGGCCGAGCGAACCGGCGAGCGAGTCGCCGCCGATCCACAACCGCAGCGGGTCGGTGTCGTTCAAGGGGGAACGGCACGGCCGGCCCGGGATGGTGGTGGTGGGGGCGCCGGCGACGTTGGAACGGGGTGTCGCGACCACCGTGCCGGCCAGCGAGGGGCGATCGGCGCCACCGAAGCGAACCGTCTCGGTGATCACGAGGCCGAAGCCGACGAGCAGCAACACGGTGACGGTGATGGTGACGATCCGCTTCCAGCGCGCCTTCGAGCGGCCCACCCGTCGCTCGCGTCGGCTGAGGTGCGCGTCGGCGCCGGGAGAAGGTTCAGCCATGATCCGTGCGATCGTGCTCGTACCGGGTGGGGTGTGCATCGTAACCGGCGGGTCTTCAGCAGCCTGAGCGCCCCCCTCTCGGTACGCTCACGCCATGACGACCTACGAGCGTCCGTTCGGCCGTTGCTATGAAGACTTCGAGGCCGGCGACACCTACAAGCACTGGCCCGGGAAGACGATCACCGAGGCCGACGACCACCTGTTCTGCATGATCACCATGAATCACCACCCGTTGCACACGGATGCGTGGTTCGCCGAGACGCAGACCCAGTTCGCCAAGAACGTGGTGGTGGGCAACCTCGTGTACTCGGTGGTGCTCGGGATGAGCGTTCCCGACGTGAGCGGCTCGGCGATCGCGAACCTCGAGGTCGAGGAGCTCAAGCACTCGCGACCCACCTTCCACGGCGACACCATCTACGCCGAGACCGCCGTGATCGAGAAGCGTGAGTCGTCGAGCCGCCCCGACCGCGGCGTCGTCACGGTCGAGACGCGGGGGTTCAACCAGCGTGGTGAAGAGGTGTGCTTCTTCCGACGCAAGGTGATGGTGTACAAGCGCGACGCCCTGCCACCGCGCCAGCGGCCCTACGCGTCGCCCGACGAGTAGCCAGTGGCGTCCGGTCCCTGCCTCTTCTGTGCGATCGCAGCGGGGGAGCAGCCCGCGTCGATCGTGCTCGACACCTCCGACGTGGTCGCGTTCCTCGACCACCGGCCCCTGTTCGAGGGGCACACGCTCGTCGTGCCCCGCGCGCACGTCGTGACCCTGCGTGAGCTCGAGGCCCCACTGCGCGACGAGCTCTTCGCGCGGGTCCAGGCCGTCGCGGCGGCGGTCCAGGACGCGCTCGGCGCCGACGGCACGTTCGTGGCCGAGAACAACGTGGTCAGCCAGAGCGTGCCGCACCTGCACGTGCACGTCGTGCCTCGTCGGTTCAAGGACGGCCTGCGCGGGTTCTTCTGGCCGCGGACGAAGTACGAGAGCGACGCGGCCGCCGATGCGGTCACGACCCGGATCCGAGCTGCCCTTGCCGATTCCGCAACAATGTAATAATGTAATCACCATGCCCGACACGACATCACCCGAGTCCAAGCTGCAGGCCTGGTTCGCCGGTCGCCTGCCCGACGGCTGGTTCACCGCACCACCCGAGGTCGCCTTCGACCGCGAGGAGATCCTCGTGGTCGGCACGCTCGCCGATCCCGACACCGGCGCCGATGCCGGCGAGGACGCCCAGGCGACGGCGCGGGCCGCGCGCATCCAGGGGTTCCGCGAAGACACGCGCGCCCTGCGGATGCGCATCGCCGACGAGGCCGAGGCGCGCTTCGGGCGCAAGGTCGCGTGGGGCGCCCGCTGCGGCGAGGTCGAGGACGTGTTCACCAGCCTGAGCGTGCCGGTGATGACGCGCCTGCGCATGAGCGACCGACGCGTGCTCGACACGCTCGTCGACGCCGGCGTCGCGCGCAGCCGCAGCCACGCGCTCGCGTGGTGCGTGCGCCTGGTGAGTGACCACGAGGGCGACTGGATCGACCAGCTTCGAGAAGCGCTCGTGCACGTCGAGAAGGTGCGCGACACCGGCCCGACGCCGAAGTCGTCCTCCTCTTAGGCCGTCGCTCGCGTCGTCAGACGCGCAGGTGGCGACGCTCGGCATCGACGTGCGCCCGTTGCTCGCGCATCGTGCGAGGCCCGCGCACGCGGAACTCGGTCGGGCCTGCGGTCTGCGCCGCCTCGCGGTCGGCGCGGGTGATCGCGCAGGGCACGCTCACCGGATCGACGTCGTGGAGACGCAGCGCGTTGAGGCCGAGCACCTTGCGCTTGATCTCGTCGGTGAGCGCCGGGTATCCGAACTGCTCCTGGAACTCCGGCGAGATCTGGAACGCGCGGAACGCTTGGAGTTGATCCTGCGGCGAGCCGTAGAACACCGAGTCGGTGCCCCACAAGACGTTGTCCTCGCCGACGTGCACCAACAGCTTGCCGAGCACGTGCGCAGCCTCGTCGGGTAGCGCGAGGAGGGCCCACCAGGTCGTGCCGAGCTCGGCGTACACGTTCTCGTTCGGACCGACGCCCGCGTCTCGCATGCTGGAGATCAACCGGTTGACGCCGAGGTCGCGTGTGGCGTCCTCGTACGGCCCCTCGGCGACGTCGGCCTCGTAACCGGAGTGGTACGCCACGAACCGGGCGTCGGGATGGGCGCGTGCTGCGGGACCGAGGTCGGTGGGCGACGAATGCCGCGACGTGTAGCCGAGCGTCGTCGAGAGGCCCTTGTGTGCCGTGATGATCGGCACGCCGAGCGCAAGCGCGTGCTCCACGAACGCGGAGCCAACCGTCGCGAGGGATGGGTCCCCGTCGTCGAGACGCCACGCGTTGCCCGACCCGTCGTAGAGGTCCGGATAGTTCGTGAACACCTTCCAGGCCTTGATCGGGTACTCGGCGACCGCCGCGCTCATCGCGTCGAGGGTCGCCTGTGCGGCGCCGACATTCGGGATCGCTTGCGCCTGGAGCAGCACGCGCGCGTCGCCGCACACCATGTCAGCGGTGCGCCGCGCCTCGTCCATCAGCTCGGCCGACTGCGGGCTGCCTTCCGGCGCGATCGGCAACCCCGACAGCACGATCATCGAGGTGTCGGAGTTGGCGAACACCTCCTGGAGGAATCGGTCGATCGAGAAGCACGCGCGCGCGTCGGCTTCACCGCAGTCGCGTTGGGGAAATCCCATGAAGAAGTCCCGTGCGGGTCGAGTCGACGGCTCGGTGCGGTACTCGAGGAAGTGGCCCTGCACGTCGAACACGAACTCGGGCCCTGCGAGCGCGCCGCGCGCCGCGTCGGGATCGGTGCTGGCAGTGGGTGGGATCGCAAAGGTGCCGCCGGGCTTGCGTCCCTTGGTCGCGCGCGTCGCTTCGTCGGCGCACCCGTTCAGGGCGAGCAGCATCGTCGCCGCTCCGCACACCGACACCAGGAAGTCGCGTCGCGACACTCCGAGCCGGCGAGCGTGCACGTCCACGAGGTCGCGTGTTCGTCGGATGGTCTCCCGCTCGATCCAGGTCAGGGGCCGCGGGTCGAACTCTCCGTTCGAACACGGCCCGATCTTGATCGGGAGGCCCGGATCGCGTTCGCGCCACTCGCCGAACCGCATCAGATCATGCTCTCACGTGGAGATCCACTCCATGGGTGCAGGAATGCTGTGGGCGCGATGATGGCTTCGGTGATGTCCACGGCGCTCGACGAAGTCATCCGCACCGATCACCTCACGAAGGTGTATCCGGGCGGAACGCTCGCGGTCGACGAGCTCGATCTGTCGGTCATGCGCGGCGAGATCTTCGGGCTCCTCGGCCCCAACGGCGCAGGGAAGACCACGACCGCGGGGATGCTCACCACCCGCGTGATCCCAACCGGTGGCCACGCGTTCGTCGGCGGCATCGACGTGGTCGAGCGTCCGGTGGCGGCCAAGCAGGTGATCGGCGTCGTGCCGCAGACCAACACCCTCGACCGCTCGCTCACCGTGTGGGAGAACCTCTACTTCCACGGCCGCTTCTTCGGCATGAACGCGAAGACCGCGAAGCACGAAGCGACCGCGCTGCTCGAGCAGTTCCGGCTCGCCGACCGCGGGACGGAACCGATCGACGCGCTGTCGGGCGGCATGGCGCAGCGCCTGATGGTGGCGCGGGCGATCATGCACCGGCCCGACACCTTGTTCCTCGACGAGCCGACCGCCGGGCTCGATCCCCAGAGCCGCTTGGCGCTGTGGGAGATCCTCGGCGAGCTCCACCGTGCCGGTCAGACGATCCTGCTCACCACTCACTACATGGAAGAGGCCGATCAGCTCTGCGATCGGTTGGCGATCATCGACCACGGCCGACTGCTCGCGCTCGGAACGCCTGAGGAGCTCAAGGCGTCGACCGGCGCCGACACCGTGGTGACCGTCTCTGCTTCAGGCGATCTCGACGCGCTCGCGGCAGCGTTGCAGACCGGGTTCGACGGCGCGCAGCGGGTGGCGCGCGTCGACGAGACCGTCGTGCTCGAGGTGCGGGGCATGCACGGCGTGATCCCGAACGTGTTCGGCGCCGCCGAGCGGGCGGGCTTCGACGTCACCGACATCTCCGTGTCGGAGCCCTCGCTCGAGACCGTGTTCATCAACCTCACGGGGAAGGACCTGCGCGAATGAAGGACCGCCGCGAATGACCGTGCTCGACGCGAGAGAAGCGCAGGCCGATCCGCTCATGCCGACGCGCACTCCGGGCGCGGCGTCGCTCGTCGCGTTCGGGTCGCTGCTCCTGCGCGACGCCGTCGTGCTGCGCAAGACACTCAAGGCGTTCCTCCCCCGCACCCTGCTGCAGCCGTTCCTGCTCGTGTTCGTGTTCACCTACGTGTTCCCGAAGATCGGCCAGGGAGTTGGCGGTGGCTCGGCCGGTGGTGAGGCGACGTTCTCGACGATGCTCGTGGCCGGCGTCGTCGGCCTCGCCATCATCTTCCAGGGCATCCAGTCCGTCGCGCTCCCGATGGTGCAGGAGTTCGGCTACACGCGCGAGATCGAAGACCGCGTGCTCGCGCCGCTGCCGATCGCGCTCGTTGCGGTGCAGAAGGCGGTGTGGGGCGCGCTCAGCGGTCTGTTCGGAGCGATCCTCGTGTTCCCGATCGCCGCGATCGTGCCGGCCACGCCGGTCGAGCTCGACATCAACTGGCCGGTGCTGCTCACGCTCACGCCGATCGCCTGTTACATGTGTGGCGCGCTCGGACTCACGTTCGGCACCCGCTTCGACCCGCGCACGGTGCCGATGCTGTTCGGGATCATCGTCATCCCGATCACGTTCCTCGGCGCGATCTACTACCCGTGGCAGGCGCTCGAGCCGATCCGGTGGTTGCAGATCCTCGTGCTCGCCAACCCGCTCGTCTACATGTGCGAGGGGTTCCGCGCCGCGCTCACGCCCGTCGACCACATGAGCCTCTGGGTCGTGTATCCGGCCCTGCTCGCGTTCTCGGCGTTGTTCACCTGGCTCGGCATCAACGGCTTCAAGCGCAGAGTGCTCGCGTAGCGAACAGTCGCCCAGCGGGTCCGGCTGCGCGATCGGTGTGGCGAACCACCAGCTGTGCCCGATCCGTGCCGATGTCGGCCGCGGTCGCCGTCGTCGTGCCAAGTCTTGTCGACTCACACCCGGTGTGACGCGGGGCACATGGCTCGAAGACACGCTCGGCGTCCGGGTTGTGATGCGTGCCGGTGGGTAGTGTGGCTGGTGTGTCATCTCGGACACATGTGACTTTCTGGGGGGTTCGCGGATCCACTCCGTGCGACGGCCACCAGTTCGACCGCTACGGCGGGAACACGTCATGCGTGGAAATAGGCTCTGACGGTCACGATCCCGTCATCCTCGACCTCGGCACCGGGCTCCGCGGCTACGGCGAGCAGCTCGCCACCGACGGTCTCCTCGACGGCTACCGAGCCAGCGTGCTGCTCACGCACCTCCACTGGGACCACATCCAGGGTCTTCCGTTCTTCGCCCCGCTCTCCGCGGGCGGTGGATCGGTCACCGTGTTCGGTCCCGAGCAGGCCGACGGCCCTTTGGCCGACGTGTTCCGCGGCGTCATGTCGCCGCCGTACTTCCCGATCACCCCCGAGCAGCTCAACGGCGACGTCGCGTTCGAAGCAGTCAGCAACGACGACTTCGCAGCGAACGGCGCCAAGGTGAAGGCGCGGTGGGTGCGCCACACCGACCCCACACTGGGGTTCCGCGTCGAGATCGAAGGCTTCTCGGTCGCCTATCTCTCCGACCACGGACCCGGGACCGTGCCCGACGACCCCGACCTCTACGTTCCCGACGCGGTGCTGGAGCTGTGCGACGGCGCCGACCTCGTGATCCACGACGCCCAGCACACCGACGCCGAGTACGAGTACAAGCGCAACTGGGGTCACTGCACCGT
Source organism: Acidimicrobiia bacterium (assembly GCA_040510575.1). Lineage (GTDB taxonomy): Bacteria > Actinomycetota > Acidimicrobiia > IMCC26256 > DASPTH01 > DASUMF01. Next base: position 10,245 of record JBEVIU010000082.1, read on the forward strand.
CGACTACGCGATCCACGTGGCGCGTGAGGCCGGCGCGCGCGAGCTCGCGCTGTTCCATCACTGCCCGTCACACGGCGACGACACGATGGACACGATCCTGCGCGACGCGCGCGATCACGTCGCGCACTTCGGCGGCCCCGAGATCTTCGCCGCGGCCGACGGGCTCACCGTCGAGCTCGGCCATCTCGACCGCTCCGATGGCTGACCCGCCGCGGGGCGAGGTGGTCGTCACGCCCGACGACCGGCGCTTCCGCGAGGTCCTCGGTCATTTCGCAACCGGTGTCACCATCATCACCGCCGTCGACGACGGTGAGCCCGTCGGCATCTCGGCCAACGCGTTCACGTCGCTGTCGCTCGAACCACCGTTGGTGTTGTTCTGCGTCGCGCGCTCGTCGTCGACCTGGCCACGCATCGAACGAGCGGGTGTGTTCGCGGTCAACATCCTCGGCGAGCACCACGAGTCGCTCTCGCAGCTCTTCGCCACCAAAGGCGCCGATCGATTCACGTCCACGCCCTGGCGCGTGGGCGTGTCGGGGGCCCCGGTGCTCGACGAGGCGATCGCGTACGTCGACTGCGAGTTCGAGGCCCAGTACCCCGGCGGCGATCATCTCATCGTCGTCGGACGGGTCGTCGATCTCGACGTGCGCGACGGCGGATCGCCCCTGCTGTTCTACAAGGGCTCGTACGGGCGCATCCAAACCGACTCGTGACCGCCGACGACATCGCGCTCGCGGCGCGGGTGGTCGTCGCCCTCATCCTGGTCGCTTCGGGCGTCGGCAAGCTCATCGCCGCGGTGCGCATGGTGCCGCGCCTTCGCGGCGAGGGCGCCCTCTACACCACCGTCGCGATCGGCACCGCGGTGTCGTTGCCGATCGCCGAGCTGATTCTTGCCGCGCTGTTGCTGTTCGTCGACGCCGCATGGCCCGCGTACGTCGCCGTCGTGGTGTTCGTGCTGTTCACTGCCGTGTTGATACGTCGCATCGTGCGCAACGATCGGCGTCCGTGCAACTGCTTCGGCGCGGCCACGAGGAAGCGCAAGCTCACGACAGGGTCGCTCGTACGCAACACGTGGTTCCTCGTGCTCGCCGTCATCGGCACCGGCGCGGCGACGATGCAGGAGCCGTCCGCGGTGTGGGCGACGGCGCTGGTCGCGGTCGCGTTCGGCGGAGTCTCCGCGGTGTTGATCGTGCGCACGTGAGCAACGGGCCGGGCCTCGAGGGGCGGGTGGTCGTTACGGGCGACGCCGATGTCGCGCGGGCCGTCGCCGGCGAGGGTGCAACCGTGGTGTTGGTGGGCACCGACGCCGACGCCCTCGGCGTGCTCGCCACCGAGGTGGCCGAGCTGGGCGGTCGTGCCGTCGCGCTGGTCGGCGATCTTGGCGACCCGGTCACGGGCGACACCACCCGCGCCACCCTCGCCGAGCTCCTCCACGAGCTCTTCCCGCCCCCCTGAGCACCAACTGGCGTCAAATTGGCCGGATTATTCGGCCGTATTGACGCCAGTTCGTTGCGGGGGTGCCTCCGCATCCTGCGTCACGAAGATGACGGCGGGGTCGAGGCGGTGGGCGAAGCGGCGGAGGGTGCGCATGAGCGCGACGCCGGTCACGAGGATCAGCACCGCGTTGGTCAACGCGGCGGCTGCGTCCCACGGAAGCGACGTCGCGACGTAGAACGCCCAGTACCGCTCGAGCGTCGCCGTCAATCCGAGCGTCGGGTTCCAGTCGAGTGCGCCGCCCCGCGCGAACGGCCAGAACCAGAGATTCATGATCGCGCCGTACAGGAAGCCCCACACCCAGCCGTAGGCGGCGAGTGCGACCACCTCCCACCACGGCCGGAGATGCTGCGTCGCCCGTCCCAACCACCCTGCACCCGCGCCCATCCACCCGAGCGCCAGCATCTGGAACGGCAGCCAGGGCCCGATCCCGCCGGTGAGCACGGCCGACACCGCCATGGCGCACAACCCGAGCAACAGCCCGAACCGCGGCCCGAACGCCGCACCCGCCAACACCACGAGGAAGAAGATCCCGCTCCCACCACCGGGGAGGTCGACGAGCCGAAGCAGGCCCGCGACCGCGGAGAGCATCCCGAGAATGGCGACGGTCGCGCCATTCATCGTGCCCCGCCGGACCTCGAGCGCCACCGCCACGACCACCAGCGCGCCCACCAGCGCAGCGACCAATGGCGCGTCGCCGCTGTGTGCGCGACTCGGCAGCGCGCTGGCGGGCAGGAAGAACGGATACAGGAACGCAGCTGCGCCGACGACCAACACGAGCGCGTACACGGCGATCGGTCGGAACCGATCGCCCGCAGTGGTCGCCCGCCGCGACTGCCGAACTCCGACTGCGGTCGCGCTCATCGCCGCGCCAACTCGGCCGCGACTTCCTCGACGGTGAGGTACGGCGGAAGCACCCGGAGGACCTGCGGGGCGAACAACGAGCCGGCGAGCACGTCGCGTGCGTTGCCCGCGGCCACGATCTCACCGTCGCCGAGCACCACGGCACGCGTCGCGCTGCGCGCCGCGAGCTCGACGTCGTGCGTGGCGAGGACGACTGCTCCGCCATTCGCGGCGTGCGTTCGCATGGCGCGTTCCAACGCGGTGCGCGACGGTGCGTCCATCCCTCGGGTCGGCTCGTCGAGGAGCAGCACCGGCGCGCCGCCCACCGCGACCGCGCCGATCGCCACGCGCTGGCGCTCACCGCCCGAGAGGCTCCGCGGGTGCCGCTCGGCGAGCGCGGTGAGCCCCAGCGCGTCGAGCCAGTGGTCGACGGTGTCGGGATCGGACCGGCCGAGCAGGCGGAGCGTCTCGTCGAGCTCGCGGCGCACGGTGGCCGAGAACAGGAGCGTGTTGGGGTTCTGCGGGACGTAGGCGACGCGCCCGTCGGCGTCGACGCTGCCCTTGGCCACCGCCTGCAGCCCGGCCAAGGCGCGCAGCAGGGTCGTCTTGCCCGCGCCGTTGCGCCCGAGCAACGCGACCACGTCGCCGGCGTGGACCGTCAGTGAGGTGTCGTGCACGACGGTGCGGCCACCGAGGTCGATGCGAACGCCGACGGCGCGCGCCAACACCTCGCCCGACGCAGGCGCGTCGTCGTCACTGGGCGCGCCGTCGGGGAGCGGGAGATCGACCGGTGCGCGTGCGACCCAGGCGCGCGCGTCGCGCACGGTGAGCGGAGGCGGTGTCCACCCGAGGAGCTCACCGAGCCGAGTGACACTCGGAGCTCCCGCATACGAGGAGAGCACCGCGCCCGGGAGCCCAGGTTCGCCGACCGAGGCGCCGTCGACGACGACGACCCGATCGGCGAGCGGGGCGGCGCGATCGAGTCGGTGCTCGGCCAGCACCACCGTGGTGCCGAGGTCGGTGTTGAGGCGGGTGAGTGCGGCGAGCACGTCGTCGGCCCCCTGTGGGTCGAGTTGCGACGTGGGCTCGTCGAGCACCAGCGCCGAGGGCGACGCGGCCAGCGCGCCGGCGATCGCGCAGCGTTGGCGCTCGCCGCCGGACAGCGTGGCGGGGTCGCGGTCGCGGAGGTGCGCGATCCCGAGCGCGTCGAGGGTCTCCTCCACCCGTCGGCGCATTGCTGCAGCGGAGAAGCCGAGGTTCTCGAGCACGAAGGCGAGGTCGCGTTCAACGTGGTCGACCACGAACTGCGCCTCGGGATCCTGCGCGACGAACCCGACCACGTCGGCGAGCTCGCGCGGATGGTGCGTGACGGTCGATCGGCCGAACACCACCACCTCGCCGGAGAACCGGCCGCCGCTCGCGTGCGGCACCAGACCGTTCGCGCCACGCAGCAGCGTGCTCTTGCCTGATCCCGACGCGCCGACGACCAACAACAGCTCGCCCGCGTCGACGTCGAGCGAGACGCCCTCGAGTGCGGGCGCGTTGGCATCGGGATACGCGAACGACACGTCGCGATACGAGATCGCGCTCATGGCCGGTTCCCCCGCGGGAGCGCGATCGGAGCGAGCAGCGGGAACAGCGCGAGCGCGGGCCCAACGTGCAACGTCGGCCACTGCAACGTGCGCTCGGCGAACCACACGAGGCTGTCGTCACCCGTGAGTGAGCACACCGCCATCGTGACCGGCGCGGCCAGCACGACGACCACCATGCACCAGTCGAACGTGGTCATCCGACGCGGGCGGTACCGCACGCGCGCCGTGCCCGACGAGGTGAGCAGCACGGCGGACACGAGTCCGATCGCACCGAGGAGCCCGAGGATCGCCGCCAGGGTCCGGCGGTCGCCCACGAGCGCCACGAACCCACCACCCAACGCCAGCAGCGAGAGCACGCCGCACCATCCAGCTGCGTGGTCACGACTCCCGGCGCCCGCACGCGCGAACCCCCGCGCGTCCATGGACTCCGCCAGGGTCACCGCGCGCTCCATACCGAGCTCGAGCACCGGCACGACCTGTCGCAGCAGCCGACCGCGTCGGACGACCTTTCCGCCGGTGCGGGCGCGGTCGGCCTCGCGCACGTCGGCGATCGCGTTGAGGGTCGACGGCACGAACGCGAGCGCGACCACCACGACCAGCCCGACCTCGTAGAACGCGCGCGGCGTGCTCTGGATGAGCTCCGAGTGCGAGACCACCGAGTTGAACGCGCCGAACGCGGCCATCACGCCCACGATGGCGAAGCCTTCGACGAGTGACTGCAGCACGACGTGCAGCTCGATCGCGCCGCCGACCGTGAAGCCGCCGAGCAGGCGGGGCAGCGTGAATTCCGGCGCAGTGAACATCGCTTCGCCGATGCCGTGTGTCGTGAGCGCGGTGAGCGCGGTGCGGGCGACGGCGAAGAACACACCGACACCCACGAGGAGCGGGAACGCCTTCGCGTACGGCCCTGGACGCGCGTGCAACGACACCGCGAGCCCTGCGATGCCGATGATCAACGCGACGTACACGGGGCTCGGTGCGAGCTCGACGCAGGTGGCCGCCGCGAACGCCCACGCGAGCCAGACGCCCGCATGCCACCGGCCCACCACGCGCTCGTCGGGCACGATCGGGGCGTCGGCGACCGAGCGTGCGGGAGTGCTCTCCGGGGTTCGCACCTCTTGCAGTGAGCTGGTCACGTCGGTACTAGGGTGCTCCGTCGACAGCGGTCGCGCGCAACCCGGATGTTGCGTGGGCACCGGGTTCCATGGGGCGACTGCCCACGGGCCCGGGGGAGGGGAAGTCGGTGCGAGACCGACGCTGACCCGCAACTGTGAGCGGAGGCGGTTCGCCGCATTCCGTGAGCCAGGCTACCTGCCACTGTCCGCCGGGCCACCGGTGCTCCCTTAGCGGAGCCGCCCTCGGGCGGCCGACAGAAGACCCTCGTGGACCAGGGGTCACGGAGGAACCATGCATGTTGCGCATTCTTCGCGCGCGACGTGTGGCCGCCATCGCGGTCACGCTCGCCGCCACCGTTGTCACGTTGTCCCTGCCGGCGCGCGCCGTCGACCCGGCAACCATCACGAACGCGATCGACTACCTCGCGTCGACCCAGATCTCCGGCACCACCGTCGCCAACGGCAACGGCGCCTGGGACTCGTCGCCGACGTTCCCCTTCTACACGTACGACGCGGTGCTCGCGATCGCCGAGCACGCCCAGACCGGCCCGACCTGGAGCACGAGTGAGGCGTTCGACGCGGTCGACGGTTTCGAGAACGTCGACGGTGACAGCCCGCTCGCCTTCATGGACCTCATGGCCGACAACATCGCCGGACCGGGCGACGCGGCCAAGACCGTCGTGCTCCTCGCCGCGCCGCTCGGTCTGTCGTTCGACGCGTACAACCCCGGTGGCGACGCCGGCACCGTCGACCTCGTTGCGGCGATCGGCTCACCCGCGGTCGACGGCTCGTACGCACCCGACTTCGCGTTCAACGACACGCTGTACGCGGCACTCGCGACCAAGCTGATCAGCGGGGCGGTGGTGCCCACCACCGTGGCCTACGTGAAGGCCGGCCAGAAGGTCGACGGCAGCTGGTCCTACGACCACGACGCCGGGACGACCACCGACGCCGACATCGACACCACGGGGCTCTCCCTGATGGTGCTGCTCGCGAGCGGGCTCGGTCCGGACGACGCTGCGGTGCAGCTCGGCCTGCGCTACCTCGCCGAGCAGCTCCAGCCGGCGGGCTACTGGAACTTCTTCGGCGAGGCCAGCGTCGAGAGCTCGTCGCGCGCCATGCTCGCGATCGCCGCGGCCGGCTTCGACGTGAACTCGTCGTGCTGGCGCGACACGGTGGCACCCAAGCTGGCCGGCAAGCCTTTCGTCGGCGCCGATGCGGCGATCGAGGCGTTCGCCAACGACAACGGGAGCATTGCCGCACCCATGGCGTTCAACGTGACGTACTCCACGTCGCAGAGCGTCGAAGGGCTGGAGCGGTCGTGGCTGCCGATCACCGTCGGCGCCGCGCACACGTGCGCCGTTCCGACGCCCGACGTGCCGACGCCCGACGTGCCGACGATTCCCATCCTCGTCGACGCGGCCACCAGCGCGGTTCCCGTGCTGGTCACGCCCGCCTTCACCGGCTGATCACGATGCGTTTGCTGCGACAGACGCTCGCGCTGGTTGCGCTCGCCGTCGCGAGCGTCGTCGCGCTGCCGATCGCTGCCGGACCAGCCGCGGCCGCGTCGTCGCGCGCGGTGGTCGTGGTCGACACCGGCAGCGGAGTCCATGCGCAGGTGATCGAGTTCTCCGGCAGCGTCTCCGGTATGCAGGCGTTGCAGCTCGCCGGCGCGTCGCCCGAGACCATTCGGTACGGAGACCTCGGCGACGCGGTGTGCAGGCTCTACGGCGTCGGCGACGCGCCGACGCCGAGCGAGTGCCCCGGTGGCTGGTCGTACTACCGGGCTGTCGGGGGCGCCGGGACGTGGAACACGTCGGGACTCGGGGCGTCGAACACCTCCGTGCACGACGGTGACGTCGAAGGCTGGAAGTACGGAGGGGGCCGCCCTGCCGCGTCGGCGGTGTTCTGCGACTACGTCGCGTGCGCGGCGCCGGCGCCCGATCCTGCGCCCAGCGGCGGTGGGCAGGACACGAGCCCGAGTGCCACGCCACCGGCTGGAGGGGCGCCGTCGGCCGTGGGCGCGTCGGGGAGCGCGCCGACCGGAGCCGTTGCCCCAGGATCCGACCCGGCGGCGAGTGCCGACAACGAAATCACGGTGGCCGGCGAGACTGCGACCACCAGCACGACCAGTCCTCGAGCGCGCACCCGTGTCACGAAGGGCGACGCCGCTGGTCGCGAGACCGCGCTCGGCGCCTCGAACGTTGGCGACGATGGGGGAAGCGGCTCACCGCTCGGCGTCGGGATCGTGGCCGCCGTACTCGTGGTCGCGGCTGCCGTCGCCCTCGTTGCCCGCCGTCGCCGATCCGGCAGTCCACCGGCCGGCGCCGCGTAGCTCGCGCACTCGCGTCGCGACTCGGGTACCGTGCGCCGATGGCCACGCGCACCCGCTCGTTCGGCGCCGGCAAGCGCGAGAGCCACGACGCCAGCGACTTCTACGCGCGGTTCACGCCGCCGAAGATCTCGCAGGACGTGACCATCAACCCCTGTTCCGCCGCAGACCGGTTGATCGTGGGCGATGCGCGGGACATGCGCGACGTCGACGACAACTCCGTCGCGCTGGTCGTGACCTCACCGCCGTACTTCGCCGGCAAGGAGTACGAGCTCGCGCTGGGCGAAGGCGGCATCCCGGTGGACTACCTCGAGTACCTCGGCATGTTGCGCGACGTGTTCGCCGAATGTGTCCGCGTCCTCGAACCGGGCGGACGAATCGCAGTGAACGTCGCCAACCTCGGTCGCAAGCCCTACCGCTCGCTCGCGGGTGACGTGACCACCATCCTGCAAGACGAGCTCGCGCTGCTGTTGCGCGGCGAGGTCGTGTGGGTGAAGGCAAAGGGCGCGTCGGGGTCCACTGCGTTCGGCTCGTACATGAAGCCGTCGAACCCGGTGCTCCGCGACGTGAGCGAACGCGTCGTCATCGCATCGAAGGGCCGGTTCGATCGCGCCATCCCGATGAAGGCGCGTGCCGAAGCCGGGCTCCCGCACGAGCCGACGATCTCGAAAGAGGAGTTCTTCGCGTCCACGCTCGACGTGTGGGAGATGCGGCCCGAGAGCGCGCGCCGCGTCCAGCACCCGGCGCCGTTCCCCGTCGCACTCCCCGAACGGTTCATCCAGCTCTACACCTACCGGGGCGACGTCGTCCTCGACCCCTTCCTCGGGTCGGGGAGCACCGCGGTGGCCGCCGCTCGCACCGATCGGCGCTACGTGGGCTACGACACCGACCCGGCCTACGTCGAGATCGCGAGGGAGCGGGTCGAGCAGGAGGGTGGTATCCCCACCGACTGAACCCCTCCGGCGGTTCGCTCGTACCATCGACACCTCTTCGTATGCACGCGTTCGCGGTCAGCGCATCCAGCAACCTCTATCTCCTGACCGCGTTCGGCGGTGGGGTGATCTCGTTCCTGT
>JBEVIU010000083.1:0-4445 GCA_040510575.1 Acidimicrobiia bacterium
CTGATCGTGGGCGGCGCCGCGACGTCGACCATGACCGACGACGAGTTGGTGGAAGCGATGGTCGGCCAACGCGTGCCGCGCTTGCCCTCGACGCGACCAGCACCCGACACCACGCTCACGCCGGCGCTCGTGCTGCGCAGCGTGAGCGTGAAGGGTCATGGCGACGAGCCCGCGCTGAGCAACGCCGACCTCACGGTGCACCGCGGCGAGCTCGTGGGCATCGCGGGCGTGGCCGGCAACGGCCAACTCGCGTTGTACAACGCGATTCTCGGCCTCGTCCCCCTGCAGGGCGGCGCGATCGAAGTCGCGGGCGACGAGGTGCGCAAGCAGAGCGCGCTCGCGGCGCGCGACGCCGGGGTGGTCGGGGTGCCGGAGGACCCGGTCGAAGAGTCGGTGGTGCCGGGCATGGACGTGGCCGCGCACGTGGCGCTCGGCAACCTCAAGGCATTCCGACGCGGACTCGGCATCGACTGGAAGACGGTGCGCCGCCGCAGCAAGGAGATCAGTGAGGCGACCGGGTTGCGCATGGCCGCACCGGAGCGCGAGATGGCGTCGCTCTCGGGCGGGAACATCCAACGCGTCATCCTCGGGCGCGCGTTCAGCGCCGACGAGTGCGACGTGCTCGTCGCCGCCTACCCGAGCCGCGGTCTCGACATCGCGACGACTCGGCGCACGCAACAGCTCCTGCTCGAGCGACGCGAGGCCGGCGCCGGTGTCGTGGTGATCTCCGAGGACCTCGACGAGTTGATGGACCTGTCGGATCGCATCGCCGTGCTGCACAACGGTCACATCACCGGAATCGTCGATCCGAACGAGACCGACGTGTTCGAGATCGGTCGGCTGATGCTCGGCACCGATCATCCCGACCCGATCGTCGACCCGAACGCCGGCGAGTTCGGTGCGCTCTCGGCGATCGAGGACGCGGCCGATCACGAAGACCTCGGGCACGAGACACCCGAAGACGAGCCCGATCCGGAACAGGAGATCGCGGTATGACGGCCACGCTGAGCCCACCGCCCGCGCCGACACCCACGCCGCAGGCGGTTCCCGAGGTGGCCCCGCGCCGCGGTCCGAACTGGCGCAAGATCGCCATCGCGCTGGGCCGAACGCTCGTCGCGGTCGGCGGCGCCATCGTGATCTTCGGCGCCTTCATGCAGATGAAGGGCGCGAACCCCATCGATGCCTACCGCTCGATGTGGGAATCGACGCTCCAGAGCTCCGACTCGATCGAGCAGATCCTGGTGAAAGCCACGCCACTGATCTTCGCGGCGCTCGCGGTGACGGTCCCGGCCCGCGCCGGGCTCGTGAACGTCGGTGGTGAGGGCCAGTTGGTGATGGGTGGCGTCGGCGGCGCGGCCGTCGTGCAATGGCTCGGCACCGGGCTGCCGATCGGTCTCGCACTCCCGCTGATGGCACTCGGCGGGATCATCGGTGGCGCGCTCTTCGCCGGCATCGCGGCGTTGTTGAAGTTGAAGTTCGACATCAACGAAGCCGTGAGCACGCTGTTGCTCAACTACGTCGCCGTCGACGTGATGTTGTTCCTGATCTACGACGCGTGGAAGGACCCGAACGGTTCCGGCCAGCCCGCGACCGCGCCGGTGCCCACCAACGAGCAACTCCCACTGATCGGCAACTCGTCGGTGCACCTCGGGTTCGTGTTGGCGATCGTTGCGACCGGACTCGTGTGGTTCGCGCTCACGCGCACGTCGTGGGGCTTCAAGCTCTCGGTGGTCGGCGGCAACCCGGAAGCGGCGCGTCAGGCCGGCCTCAAGGTGGGGCTGCTGCTGCTCAGCGCGATGCTCGTCGGCGGTGCGCTCGCCGGGCTCGGCGGGTTCACCCAGCTCGCGGGCGTGGAGCACAAGCTGCGACCCGGCTACCTCCTCACGTACGGCTACATCGGGTTCCTCGCCAGCTGGCTGGCTCGACATCACCCGATCCGGGTCGCACTCGCGGCCACGTTGCTCGCGGCGATCGCCGTCGGCGGCGACAGCTTGCAACTCGACTCTGCGCTTCCTGCGGCGTCGGTGAACGTGCTCATGGCCCTCGTGCTGCTCGGCGTCTTCGGCTGGGGCGGCAAACGGAAGGCAGTCGCGGCATGAAGGACCACCTCGTGAAGGGGCGACGGGAATGAATCTCGGACTCGAGCTCATGGCGGGTGGCGTGCGCGGTGGCACCTCCATCCTCTACGCCGGTCTCGGCGAGACGGTGTCGGAACGCGCCGGCGTGGTGAACCTCGGCATCGAGGGCAGCATGCTCTGCGGCGCGCTCGCGGCATATGCAGCGAACGCGGCGAGCGGCAACCCGTGGATCGGCGCGCTCGCCGGCGCAGCCGCGGGCGGAGCGCTCGCGCTGGTGCATGCGTTCTTCGTGTTGAACCGCAAGACGAACCAGCTCGCGACCGGCCTGGTGATCCTGTTCCTCGCGCTCGGCATCACGTCGCTGTTCGGTGCCGCGTACGTCGACGAGATCATCACGCCGTTCACGATCTGGGAAGTGCCGCTGCTGTCGTCGATCCCGTGGATCGGTGACATCTTCTTCAAGGCCGACCCACTCACGTACCTGTCGTACTTCATGGTGCCGCTGATCTGGTGGGTGCTCTTCCGCACGCGTTGGGGGCTGATGCTGCGCGGCGCGGGTGAACGCACCGAGGTGTTGCGCACCTACGGCCACCGTCCGCAGGCGCTGCAGTACGTCGCGGTGGTCATCGGTGGCCTGATGGCCGGCATCGGTGGCGCGCAGCTCTCGACCGCCTACGCGAACGCGTGGTTCGAGAACATGGTGCAAGGCCGCGGCTTCATCGCCGTCGCGGTCGTGATCTTCGCCGCCCGTCAGCCGTTCAAGGTGATGGCCGGGTCGTACCTGTTCGGTGCTGCGCTGGCGCTGTCGCCGGCCTTGCAGGCACGCGGCGTGTCCATCAACCAGTTCGCACTCAACGCCGTGCCCTACGTCGCGACGCTCCTCGTGCTGATGCTGCTCGCTCGCCGCGGCAGCGACGACGCGCCCGAAGGTCTCAAGAAGGTCTTCGAGATGAGCCCGGGCTAGCTCGCGCTCACGTCCAGTTTCATCCGCCCCAACAACCATCCGCCCCAACAACAAGGAGAAGTTCCACATGCGCAAGCGCTGGTTCATGCTCGTGGCCGCGGCCGCGATGCTCATGACCTCGACGGTCGGTGCCGCCGCGGTCAGTGCCGCCACCGATGCGGCACCCGGACAGGACAGCAAGGCCGTCGGATTCATCTTCGTCGGACCCAAGGACGACTTCGGCTACAACCAGGCTGCGTACCAAGGGTCGCAGGCGGTGCAGAAGGCGTTCCCCAAGCTCAAGGTGTTGACCGCGGAGAACGTTCCCGAGGATGACAGCGCGGCACGCGTGATGGAGGGGATGATCGACCGCGGCGCCAAGATCATCTTCGCCACGAGCTACGGACACCTCGACGCGGCAGAGAAGGTTGCAAAGGCGCACCCTGACGTGGCCGTCGTGCAGCAGGGCAACTTCATCGAAGGCACCATCACGCCGAACGTGGGCACGTTCTTCGGCACGGTGTACGAGCCGGTGTATCTCGCGGGCGTCGCGGCCGGCATGGCCACGAAGAGCGACAAGCTCGGTTACGTGTACGCGTTCCCGATCCCGCAGACCATCAACAACATCAACGCGTTCGAGCTCGGTGCACAGTCGGTGAACCCGAAGGCGAAGACCTACACGGTCAACACGTCGTCGTGGTGCGACCCGGCAGCGCAAGCCGAAGCCACCAAGAGCCTTCTCGGCCAGGGTGTCGACGTGATCACCCAGCACCAGGACTGCACGTCGACCGTGATCAAGACCACGGAAGCGGCCGGCAAGATGACGGTCGGCTACCACGCCGATGCTTCGAAGTTGGCTCCGAAGGGTTGGGTCGCCGGTTCCCAGTGGGCGTGGGGCGATCTCTACACCGACATCGTGAAGACGGCGCTCGCCGGCGACTTCACGGGAAGCAAGTACAACGCGAACTACCGGGTCGGCTACAAGACCGGTGAGAACCCGTTCGTGCAGTCGAAGTTCGGCTCGATGATCACCGCGAAGGACAAGGCGACGATCGCGGCCGACAAGAAGACGATCTCCACGGACGGTTCGCCGTTCGCCGGCCCGGTCGTCGCGCAGGACGGCAAGGTGATCTTCGCGGCGGGCGTGGTGCCGACGTACGCGCAGATCGAAGCGACCGACGTGTTCGTCAAGGGTGTGGTCGGCGACATCCCGAAGAGCTGAGTACGTCTCTTGTCTGCCACTGGGGTGGACTGCCGTCGTGAGTCGGACGGCGGCGGTCCACCCTGGGCTCTCGATCGGAACCTCGTCTGTTGGACACCATCCCCTACCCATGGCCGTACGACGGTGCCGACGGCCTCGCGCCGGAGCGGCTCGCGCTCGTCGTTGCCGGCGCACAACAGCACTGGACCTACCTCGCGGACGA
>JBEVIU010000084.1:0-5549 GCA_040510575.1 Acidimicrobiia bacterium
GAGGAAGTGGCGCGCCTGCACCTCGAGAAGCTCGGCGTGAAGCTCACCACTCTCACCGAAGACCAGGCCGCCTACCTCGGCATCCCCGCCGACGGCCCCTACAAGCCCGAGCACTATCGCTACTGACCTGCTCTTTGACGCTCGCCGCTGAGGCTACGCGACCTGGTCGCGTGGCCTCGTCCAGGCGTCAGGGTCGGTCTGTCCTCTGACCTTGACCCCATGGCCGACTACACAGACCTGTTGATCGGTGGCGGCATCTCGCCGCCCAGATCGACGAGCACCGGTTCGCCAGCGGCGCGGTCCACCTGCGACATCGCGTCGACGGTCACGCGGAAGCGCTCAGCCGCTCAGAGCCAAGGTGGTGGGTTCGCGGCGATGACTTCTTTGGTGATGAGCATCGGGCCGAAGTCGTGTCGTGCCTGGTTGACCACTGCGGGGGCGGGGAGCGGGGTCGAGTACCACGGTGCGAGATCGCGAGCTTCAACGAGGTGTCGGCCATCGCCCAGGTCGGTGATGACCCACTGGCTGAGGTCATGCGCGCGTGCGAGGTGCGCGTCGCGCAGCACTTGCACTCCGTGTGCGTCGGGCGCGTAGTCGCGCAAGAGATGCTTGTTGTATCGGATGTCCCACTCCTCGATGCCGTGGAGGGGTTGCTCAACGGCGACCTCTGACCATGAGATCGTGACGCGACGCGCGGGCCGGACGAAAGCGATGTCGGTGAGCTCAGGCAAGGCGGTGATCGCGTTGCGTAGTTCGACGACCAACTCTTGCCACCCCTGACAGGGCGTGATTGCTTGGAGCGTCGTTTCACCGCCCGGCGCAAGGCACGCGGCCCGAGCGTGCTCCTCTCCTACGACGTGGCGCAACACCCCGGTCATGCCAGTCGCCAACGCAGCAGACGAGATGGCGCGCGCCACGTTTCGATCGTCTTCGACTTCGAACATGAAGGTGCTGGAGTTCAGCAGGATGCGGGGTCCGCCGGGCTCGGCCCAGTCGGCCAAGTGGTTCGCGATACGTTCCGTCGCCTGCTCGGATACGTGCCACGCACCGTCTCGAGCGGGATGGCGCGTCATCGTGTCGAGGTCGAACGACCAAGCGATGAACCCGGTGAGCATCGCGGGGAATCGTCCGTAACCGCCCTCCGCCAGGCGAGGTGCGAGTGTCCACCATCCCGGCCCGACGGCCTCGCGCACTCGTCCCAACCTGCCGTCGAGGCCGTGAAGTTCGAGCCGCGCCGAGAACGCGGCGAGCCATTCGTCGAGATGAGCATCATCCGCCACGTCGCTCACCAACACGACGAACCCGCTCGCACTGCGCGTGTTGAGCTGTGCATACACGCCGTCTTCGGCTTCAAAGCGTTCGTTCACGTCCGCGACTGCCTGGCCGAATGCCTCCCCGCTGCCACTCTTCGTTCGAAGTTCGATCCAGAAGTCGTGTCCGCCTTCGCGCCAGGCCCGTCGAATGGACTGCCTGTCGACCGTCACTCCACTCATGAGAACCCCTCCATTTTGCCTCACAGGGGTCAAGCCACGCGTCTCCGTCGTCGCGCGCTATTCTCCCCCTCCAGATCGACAGTTCACGGTCCCGGCGGGTGAGTACTACTTCGAGTACACCGAACATGGCGCCGGAACGTATGCAGGCGTGCTCTCAACGCTTTGACAGACGATCGAGAAGGGCGCCGCGGTCCGATCGGGCCGCCGCGACCGGCTACGCAGCTTGCGTGAACAAGACAGTGATGGCGATGGCGAGGCCGATCATCACGGCGATCAGCATGCGGTCGAAGTAGCGCTCGCTCCGCCCGAGCTTGTACTCGATGTTCGAGACGGTCGAGCGGGCCCAGCTCATGAAGACGTCCATTTGGTTCGGACCTTTCTGTGAAGCTGCCGTGGTCGGCGGTGCTCGGTGGCTTGCCGGTCTGAACACGGGCCCCCGCACGTGTCGGAGGTCACATCGGCGGTCGTCCGAATTTCCTTGACCGCCCGCGTTGATGTCATACCGAACCTTTACCGTCGCGTGGTGCTCACTGGCCTGACTGCTGCACTCTTTCCGCTCGCGTGCCCCGGGTGTGGGGCATTGGGCGACCCTGTATGTGCCTCGTGCCGGGCCACGATGCGGCGGCCGGTCGCCGCCGCGCCGCCCGAGGGCGTGGATGCGTGGGTGGCACCGTTCGCCTACGAAGGCATCGCGCGCGAGCTCGTCGCCCGCATCAAGTACCGCAACACCCGAGCCGTGGTGCCCTGGCTCGCCGACGAGATGTGCGTCGCTCTCGCACTCCCCGCGATCGGCCCGCGCCGGTTGCTGCTCACGTGGGCCCCCACGTCGAGGGCGCGGGCCCGGTCCCGAGGGTTCGACCCCGGGGAAGTGCTGGCCCGGGCCGTCGGTCGCAGTCTGGGGCTCCCGTGTGTCGCCACGCTCACGCATCTCCCTGGTCCGCCGCAGACGGGGCGGGTCGGTGCCGAGCGCCGCCAGGGCCCGCGCATCGAACCTCGCCATGGCCAGGCGGTTTCGGCACGACTCGCCGGTGTCACCGTGCTGCTCGTCGACGACGTCGCCACCACCGGTGCCACCCTCGTGGCGTCTGCGCGCGCGTTGCGGTTGCTCGGCGCGCGCAGGGTGGTCGCGCTCACGGCGGCTCGCACGCCCCCGCCACGCTGAGCATGGCTCGGCGCTGAGAGCACAAGACGCCGGTGCAGATCGCCGATCCCGTTCGTATACTCGAGCCAACTGCTCGAACAGAAGCGACGAGTCCGCTGCGAACACGGCGAGGTGCCGATGGAGATCGTGGTGCGGGGCAAGAACCGTCCGGTGTCGAGGCAACTGCGCGAGGTGTCGAGGGGCAAGCTCGCTCGCATCGAGCGCTTCGCGCGCGACGTACGTCGTGTCGAGGTCGACTTCTCCGAGGTGCGCAATCCTCGTGAGTCGCGCCCGCAGGAATGCGAGGTCACCGTTCACCTCACCCGCCGGCTGGTCGTCGCGCGCGCCGCGGCCACCGAGCCGGGGGAGGCCCTCGACCTCGTGATCGACAAGGTGGAGCAGCAGGTGGCGCGGATCAAGGACAAGCGCGTCGCGCAGTCCCATGGCCGCCGGGTTGCTCCGCTCGCCACACGCTGAGCCTGCGCTGAGTTGCGGGCCCGCCTTCGGGCCTGCATTCGAGCGTGGCGGCGACGGTGACGGAACACCTCGCCACTACCATTGATCGAGTCATGGGACTGTTCAACAAGATCCTCCACGCCGGCGAGGGCAAGAAGCTCAAGAGCCTCGAATCGATCGTTCCGGCGGTCGCCGCCTTCGAGCCCGAGATGGAGCGCCGCTCCGACGACGAGCTCCGCGCGCAGACCAACATCTTCCGTCAGCAGCTCGCCAACGCGAAGTCCGACGACGCGCGCCTCGACCTCCTCGACGACCTCCTCCCCGAGGCATTCGCCACCACGCGCGAGGCGGCGAAGCGCGTCATCGGTCAGCGTCACTTCGACACGCAGGTGATGGGTGGTGCGGCGCTGCACTTCGGGTGGGTCGCCGAGATGAAGACCGGCGAGGGCAAAACGCTCGTCGGCACGCTGCCGCTCTACCTCAACGCGCTGATGGGCAAGGGCGCGCACCTCGTCACCGTGAACGACTACCTCGCGAAGTTCCACGCCGAGTGGATGGGTCGCATCTTCCGGTTCCTCGACATGGAGACCGGCATCGTGCTGCCGCAGATCGACGACCCGGTGATGAAGCGCGCGGCGTACGCGGCCGACGTCACGTACGGCACCAACAACGAGTTCGGCTTCGACTACCTGCGCGACAACATGACCACGTCGCTCGCGGATCAGGCGCAGCGCGGCCACTTCTTCGCCATCGTCGACGAGGTCGACTCGATCCTCATCGACGAAGCGCGTACGCCGCTCATCATCTCCGGTCGCGCCGACGACGCGCAGGACCTCTACGTGAAGTTCGCGGCCGTCGTGAAAGACCTCCAGAACGAACGCGACTACGAGGTCGACGAAGCGAAGCGCACGATCGTGCCCACCGAGGAAGGTGTGGGGCGCGTCGAGCAGGCGCTCGGCGTCGACAACCTCTACGAGCACGTGAACCAGAACTACGTGCACCAGCTCCAGGCGGCGCTGCGCGCCAAGGAGCTGTTCAAGCGCGACGTCGACTACGTGGTGCAGTCGGGCGAGGTGAAGATCGTCGACGAGTTCACCGGCCGCATCCTCGACGGGCGCCGCTGGAGCGAAGGTCTGCACCAAGCGGTCGAGGCGAAGGAGCGGGTGAAGATCAAAGAGGAGAACCAGACCCTCGCGACGATCACGCTGCAGAACTACTTCCGCCTCTACGACAAGCTCGCCGGCATGACCGGCACGGCGGCCACCGAAGCCGGTGAGTTCGCGCACACCTATGGCCTCGAAGTGGTGTCGGTGCCGACCAACCGCCCGATGGTCCGCGCCGACGAGCCCGATCTCATCTACAAGACCGAGGCGGCGAAGTTCGACGCGGTCGCCGACGACATCCGCGAGCGGCACGACGTGGGCCAGCCGGTCCTCGTCGGCACGATCTCGGTGGAGAAGTCGGAGCTGTTGTCGCGCCTGCTCGATCGGCGAGGAATCCCGCACCAGGTGCTCAACGCGAAGCAGCACGAGCGGGAGGCGCACGTCGTCACGCAGGCGGGTCGACCGGGTGCGGTCACCGTGGCCACCAACATGGCCGGCCGCGGCGTCGACATCCTGCTCGGCGGCAACCCCGAGGAGTTCGCGCGCGCCGAGCTGTTGGCGAGCGGCAGCTCGCAAGAGGAGTCACCGGAGAAGTACGAGGAGCTGCTCGAGCGGTTCAAGGCAGAGTGCACGGCCGAAGGTGACCACGTGCGCTCGCTCGGCGGTCTCTACGTGCTCGGCACCGAGCGTCACGACAGCCGCCGCATCGACAACCAGCTCCGCGGTCGCGCGGGTCGGCAGGGCGACCCCGGTGAGAGTCGCTTCTACCTGTCGCTCGAAGACGACCTCATGCGCCTGTTCGCCACCGGGGCGATGAACTGGGTGATGGGCAAGGCCTTCCCCGACGATGTGCCGCTCGAGGCGAAGATGGTCACCAAGGCCATCGAACGCGCGCAGAACACCGTCGAAGCCCGCAACTTCGAGATCCGCAAAGACGTCCTCAAGTACGACGAGGTGATGAACGAGCAGCGCAAGGTGATCTACCGGCGCCGCCAGCAGATCCTCGAAGGTGGCGACCTGCGCGACGAGACGTTCGAGGCGATCGCGTCCGCGATCGAACGCGCGGTGATCACCATGTGCCCGACCGAGTACCACGAGGAGTGGGACCTCGACGAGCTGCACCGTGTCGCGCTCACGATGTTCCCCACCACCGTCACGCGTGACCAACTCGAGCAGGCCCTGCACCGCGACGTGGTGGTGGATCTGCTCACCGACGACGCGGTCGCGCAGTACGAGGGCAAGGAAGCGTCGGTCGGCGCGGAGAACATGCGCGAGATCGAGCGGCGCGTGATGCTGTCGATGATCGACCAGCACTGGCGCGAGCACCTCTACGAGATGGACTACCTGCGCGAGGGC
>JBEVIU010000085.1:0-11211 GCA_040510575.1 Acidimicrobiia bacterium
TGGGGGTGCCCGACCCCTCGATGACCATCGAGTTGCCCATGATCGAGTTCTTCGGACGCGGTGGGGCACTCAAGCCGTCGTGGTACGGCGATTGCCTGCCCTCGCGCGACTTCACGATGCTAATAGACCTGTACCTCGACGGGCGACTCGACCTCGACCGCTTCGTGAGCGAGACGATCGCCCTCGACGACGTCGAGGAGGCGTTCCACAACATGGAGCGGGGCGAAGTGCTGCGCTCGGTGGTGGTCCTGTAGGAGACGCAGCGGAGGCGTGCTCGGAGAGCGGGACGCCGCAGCGGAGTCGACCAGAGATCGAAGGCGTCGCGTCAGGGCGTCGCGTCAGGGCGTCGCGTACACGGTGTAGCCGTCGTTCTTCAGGAGCAGGAGCCGATCACCGACGTACGCCGCGCTGCGCCAACGGTCTGCGCCCCACGTGTAGCTCGGGTTGCCCAACGGTGCGAGTCTCTCGCTCGCCCTGATCCCGCCGTACAGGTCCAGCACGTAGTAACCCTGGGGGCCCCAGATCCAGTCGGTGACGACCACGAGGTCGCGCGCGAGGTCGCCCGGCATCGCCGGCGTCGTGGAGGCTCCGACGGCACCCGTCGTCGCGCTCCCGAACTTCGCGACGCCACCGAAGATGTCGAGCACGAGGTAACCCTTGCCGTCGGGCATCACCGAGATCGAACGGCCCCAGTCGAAGATCGCCCACCCCGGCGCACCGAGCGCTCCGATCTCGCCCACCGCCGCGCTGCCGTACTTCGCCACGGTGCCATCGCCGAACAGCTCCAGGTAGCCCTTGCCGTCGGGCATGATCGCGATGGATCGGGCGGTGTCGGCGAAGAACGTGAAGTGGCTGTCGAGCAATCCGACGGTGTCGGCACGCGTGGCCGAACCGAACTTGTACACCCGCCCGAACGCGTCGAGCACCACGTAGCCCTGACCGTCGGGCATCACGGCGATGTCGCGGGCCATGTCCGAGGTGAAGCTCGGCGAGCCGTAGCTCGGTGCACCGCGGTAGGCGTTCACCGTCCCGTCGCCGTTCAACACGTAGTACCCACCGCCGTTGGCCGCGGTCGCTCGGCCCGGCTGACGGAGACTCACCGGGCACGGGCCGGCGTCGGTGAGCGGTCCGAACGTGAGACCGTCAGCGGGACACTGGCCCGGCTTGCCGTTGAAGGTGAGGATCTGGTTGTAGACCTTCAACACGGTCGTCGCGTAATTGGGTGCCGTCGCCCAGTTGCCGTTGCCCATGTTGTTCCAGAGTGGCGCCCGGCCCTTGTGGAAGTAGTTGTCGAAGTTGTACGCCGCAGTGGACGGGTTGCTCCCCCAGAGCTCGGGCACCGGCGGATCGGGGATGTTCGTGATGCGCGAGCCGAGATCCGCGTAGTTGCGCAGCAGCTGGATCTGTGCGCGCACACCAGAAATCGGGAACACGAACTGGAACCCGTTGCCACACGAGTCGCACGCGCCGATACCGGAGAAGTTGTTGTTCCACGGCTTCACCTGGCCGTAGTCGGGGAAGTTGAACCAGGCCGTCTCGACGATCGACTGTGCGAACGCGATGTCGCCGCGCACGTTGTAGCGATTCCCCTCGCTCACGAACATGTCGGCGAGCTGGTCGATCGTGATGTAGGCCGCTCGGTAGGGCAGTGTCGCGGGGACGTTGGCGCGGTACCAGCTGGCGAGCTCGGCACCAGTGAGTCGCGACTGGCCCATCATCGGCACGCCGGCTGAGCCGGGCGAGCCGTCCGACGCGCAGCCCGCGAGCAGGAATGCGAGCACCAGGAGTGCCGCAAGGGAGGCGCGAGCGCGTCGTCTCATCGAAGGGTTCATCGGGAGTCGCTCGGACCAGGTTGAGCAGACACGCACCCGCTCACCGCGATCCGAACGAGCGCAATGCTACGAGAGAGCGTCGCGGGCGGCGGGTACCCTCGGCCCGGATGATCGACGTGATCGACTATCGCGCAGGAAACGCACCAAGTGTCCAGTATGCGCTCGAACACCTCGGCATCCCGAGCCGACTCGTCGACACGCCGGAGGCGATCGCCGTGTCGGAGCGGATCATCCTCCCTGGGGTCGGCGCAGCGCGTGCCACGCTCGCCTCGCTCGAGGAACAGGGGTTGGTGGGCCCACTGGCGGCGCGCGTCGACGACGGCGTGCCGTTCCTCGGCATCTGCATCGGGATGCAGGTGCTCTTCGATCACAGCGAGGAGGGCGACACGCCGTGCCTCGGCTGGGTGCCGGGCACGGTGCGGCGCTTTCCCGACGATCGACGCGTCCCACAGATCGGTTGGAACGAGGTGCGCTTCACCCGGGAGCACCCGGTGACGAGCGAGCTGCCTGCGAGCGGGCACTTCTACTTCGTGAACTCGTACTACTGCACCCCGGTTGCGGACGACGACGCGCTGGGCGTGACCGAATACGGCTTCGAGTTCTGCTCGGTGGCGGCGCGCGACAATGTGGTCGCGACCCAGTTCCACGCAGAGAAGAGCGGCGCGCTCGGACTCGCACTGTTGCGCGGCTTCGCCGCCTGGGATCCGACGTGTTGACCAAGCGGCTCATCGCGTGCTTCGACGTCGTCGCCGGGCGGGTCACGAAGGCACAGCAGTTCCAGGACAACATCGACGTCGCCCCCGCGGAGGAGCTCGCGGCGCGCCTGTATGCCGATCAGATCGACGAGATCGTGTTCTACGACATCAAGGCCAGTGCCGAGAAGCGCCCGATCGACCTCGACACCGTGCGGCGCGTCGCGCACCACGTGTTCGTCCCGTTCACCGTCGGCGGCGGGATCCGTTCGGTCGACGACATGTTCGCGGTCCTCAAGGCCGGGGCGGAGAAGATCTCCGTCGACTCGATGGCCGTGCGCAACCCGGAGATCCTGCGCGACGGCGCCGACGCCTTCGGCCGCCAGTGCATCGTGCTCAGCACCCAGGTGAAGCACGTCGGCATCCGAGTCGGCATCCCGAGCGGGTACGAGGTGTTCATCGACGGCGCGCGCCTCGCCACTGGGATGGACGCCATCGATTGGGTGCGGCGCGGTGAAGAGCTCGGCGCGGGCGAGATCGTCGTCAACAGCATCGACCGCGACGGCACCGCGTCGGGCTACGACCTCGACATCACGCGCGCGGTCGCCGACGCGGTGAACGTGCCGGTGATCGCGTCGGGCGGAGCCGGCACCGTCGCGCACATCGCGGACGGCCTCACCGCCGGCGGGGCGTCGGCGGCGATCATCAGCTCGATCCTCTACTCGCCGCGACTCGAGCGCAACGTCGGCGTGCAGGAGCTCAAGCACGGGCTCGACGCGCTCGGCGTGCCGATGCGTCCCTATCTCTGATCGCCGGCGACGCGGCCTCTGATCAGACGACGCCGGTGGCCGGTTGGGGCGCGCCGGTCGCGATGCCTGTGCCGGTGCCGGTCTGCCAGTCTTCGACGGGCGCGTCGGACCAGAGGCGATCGAGGTCGTAGTAGTCGCGGGTCTCGGCGAGGAACACGTGCACGATCACGTCGCCGAAGTCGATCAGCACCCAGGTCGCGTCGTCGAGCCCCTCGACCGCCCGCGGGCCTGCGCCTTCTGCGGCCTTCATCGCCGCTTCGACCGCGTCGGCGATCGTGCGCACTTGACGGGTGTTGGACGCGCTCACGAGCACGAATCGTTCCGTGATCGAGATGATGTCGCCGACGTCGAGGACGATGATCTCAGTGCCGAGCTTGTCGTCGGCAGCACGGGCCGCGATGGCGGCTCGGAGCGACGCGTCGGGGGCCGGCAAGGTCAACAGCCAGGCGCTCCGAAGGTCATCGGGGCTCAGCATAGAGGCCGCGGTCGCGAATGGCGCGCACGACCGCCGGCGCCACCATGCCGTCGACCGGACGCCCTGCAGCCAGACGGGCCCGGATGTCGGTCGACGACACGTCGATGCGCGGTACCGAGACCCGCTCCACCTTCCAGCCGCCCCCGGGGGGCTCGGCGTGCAGGTCACCCCGGCGCTCCACCACCACGATGGTCGCGAGGTCGCGCGTCTCGTCGAGCCGGCGCCAGGTCCCCATGTTCGCCACCGCGTCGGCACCGAGGATCAAGAAGAGCTCACGATCCGGTCGGTGGAGTGTCTCGAGGGTGTCCGCGGTGACCGATGGTGCATCCCGCTCCACTTCGATCGCAGAGGTCTCGACGCCGTCGATGCCCTCCACCGCCATGTCGGCGAGCTCGAGCCGCTCGCGTGCCGACGCGACCACGGCACCGCGCTTCTGCCACGGGTCACCCGCGACCACGAGCAGCACTCGATCGAGCGACAGCGCAGCGCGCGTGTCGCACGCAACCACCACGTGCGCGACGTGCACGGGGTCGAATGTTCCCCCCAACACACCGAGTCGCTCGGGAAACGCCATGGGATCGGGAGCTTACGCCGACCGCATGTCTTCAACTTCTTGAAACATTGTCGTCATCGGGCGTCGTACCATCGTTCCATGGCCGAAGTCGCCCACGTGCTCGTGCGCGTGTGGCTCCCCGATCGTCCCGGCGCGCTGGGTCTGGTCGCATCCCGGATCGGTGCGGTCGAGGGCGACATCGTCGGGATCGACGTGCTCGAGCACGGCGACGGCGTCGCAGTCGACGAGTTCGCGGTGGTGCTGCGCAACGCGAGCGGTCTCGACCTCATGGTGCGTGAGATCGAAGAGGTCGACGGCGCCAGTGTGGAACAGGTGCGGGTCGTCGACCACTTCCCCGACCCGCGGCTCGACGCGCTCGAGTCGGCCAACCGGCTCTGCGGCGCCACGACGGTCACCGCGCTCCACGAGACCCTCGTGGCCGAGACCCGAGCCGAGTTCCTCGCCGACTGGAGCGCGCTGCTCACGATCGGGGGCGTCCTCGCGTCGACCGGTGAACCGGTCCCCGACCCGTGCGTGCTCGAGGCGCTCGAGGCGGGCACCGCGGCGTCGCCCATGGTGGCCGACGGCACGACCGGGCCCGACGACCTCGCGGTCGCGGCGCTCGCGTCGCACGACGCCACGCTGCTGGTCGGTCGCGAGGGCCATCCGTTCCGTCGCCGCGAGCGCGGCCAGCTCATGGCCCTCGCACGGATCGCCGACCGCACGTGGACGATGCTCGATCGATAGCCTCCCGCGATGACGCGCGTCGCGATTGTGGTGTTCACGCGCGATCTCCGGGTCTCCGATCATCCCGCGCTCACCCGAGCAGCTGCCGACGCATCGATCGTCGTGCCGCTCTTCGTGTTCGACGACGCGATCCTGACCGGCGCTTCGAGCAGCGCCAACCGGACGAACTTCCTCCTCGAGTCGCTCGGCGATCTCGACCGCGCCTTGCGCGCGCTCGGGAGTCGCCTGGTGGTTCGACGCGGCTCGTGGGCTGCGACCGTCGTCAGTGTCGCCCGAGACGCGCGTGCCGACGCGGTGCACGTCAGCCACGACGTGAGCGGGCACGCGCACCAACGACTCACCGAGCTCCGCGAGCAAGCGGCTCCCCATGGGATCGAGGTGCACACCCACGACGGCGTCACGGTCGTCGCGCCCGGCGCGATCACCCCGTCCGGGAGTGACCACTATCAGGTGTTCAGTCCGTACTTCCGGCGCTGGCTCGATGCGCCACGTCGCCCCGTGGCGCCGACGCCCGACGCGCTCCGCCTCCCCGACGAGATCGATCCGGGCACGGTCCCGACGTTGCGCGAGCTCACTGCCGACCCTTGCAGCCCGACCCTCATGGTCGGCGGTCGCGACGAGGCGCATCGGCGCCTCGACGAGTGGAGCGAAGCGGGCCTCGCCGGATATGGCGACCACCATGACGACCTGGCCGGTGACGCCACATCACGCCTGAGCCCGTATCTCCATCTCGGCTGTGTGTCGCCGTTGGAGGTGATGGCGGTCACGGGCGAGCACGCGCACGCAGGACCGTTCGTGCGCCAACTGTGCTGGCGCGATTTCTTCGCGCAGGTCCTCGCGGCACGTCCCGACGCGGCATGGAACGACTACCGGCCCCGCGGCATGCGATGGCGCGACGATGAGCATGCGCTCGACGCGTGGCAACGAGGGGTCACGGGCTACCCCGTCGTCGACGCGGGCATGCGCCAGCTCGCGACGGAAGGCTTCATGCACAATCGGGCGCGCATGATCGTCGCGTCGTTCCTCACCAAAGATCTCCTCGTCGACTGGCGCGCCGGCGCGCGACATTTCCTCCGCCTGCTCGTCGACGGCGACATCGCGAACAACAACCTGAACTGGCAATGGGTGGCCGGCACCGGCACCGACACCAACCCGCATCGCATCTTCAACCCGACCGTGCAGGGCAAGCGCTTCGATCCGGACGGCGACTACGTGCGCCGTCACGTTCCGGAGCTCGCGCCACTCCGCGGCGCCGCGACCCATGACCCCGACTCCGCGATCCGGCGTGCGTGCGGCTACCCCGAGCCCATCGTCGAGCACCACGCCGCAATCGCGGAGTACCGCGCCGCGCTCGGCGCCTGACTCGACGCTCAGCCGTTTTCGGCGACGGTGGTGACGAACTGGTTGAGCTGGCGGAGGTTGCGGCACTCGAACGTGCCGTCGCAGAACTTCGCGTACTCCGACACGATGGAGTCGCCGGTGTCCCAGTAGCCGTTGGGCTCGGGGTCGAGCCAGTACACGTGGCGGGCGCGCTTCGCCATCGCCTCGACCACCCAGGCCTGCGACGCGTGGTAGTTGTTGCGCGCGTCGCCGAGGAGGATGATCGACGTCTTGGGGGTGATCTCGGTGTAGTGCCGGTTGTAGAAGGTCTCGAAGGCGTGTCCGTAGTCGGAGTGGCCGTCGACCCAGATCACGTCGGCCTCGGTGTTCACCCGGTGCACCGCTTCGAGCACGTCCTCCGACTCGATGAAGTACCGCGTCACCTCGTCGATGCCGTCGATGAACACCCACGAACGAACCTTCGAGAACTGGTTCGCCATCGCGTACACGAACATCAGCGTGAAGCGGGCGAAGCTCGCCACCGAGCCCGAGATGTCGGCGATGACCATCACCTCGGGCTTCGACGGGTGCGGGTTGCGGAACTTGGGCTCCGCGGGCACACCGCCGTAGGAGAGCGAGGCGCGCACCGTCTTGCGAAAGTCGAGATGACCGCGGTTGCGCCGCCGACGTCGCTGCGCGAGGCGCGCCGCGAGCGCGCGGGTGAGCGGGTACACCGCCTGCTGCAGCGTCATCATCTCGTCGCGCGACGCGTGCATGAACTCGATGTCTTCGGGGAGCGGCTTGCGCAACGTGCGCGCCATCGCCTCGACGCCCCGGTCGGCGACGAGCGCACGCCGGATCTCTTCCTCCACGAGGTCACGCAAGAGCTTGAGTCGCGCCTCGAACTCCTCGCGTGCGAGGCGGTCGGCCAGTGCGCCTTCCTGCACCTCGCCTCGCGCCTTCGCCTCGCCCATCAGGCGCGCCTGGAGGTCGTCGAGGTCGAGCTGACGGAGCGTGCGATACAGGTAGTACGTGCCACCCACGGGGCGGCCGGGCTCCATGCCCGCGTACTGCCGCACCGCAACGGCGGCGAGGCGTCGCAGCGCGTCCTGGTCCATGTTGCGCAGCGCGTTCACGAGCATCGCGGCCATCTCTTCGCGGGTCAGGCCTTCGCCGCCGCCCTGGCCCGCGCCCTGCCCCGCCTCGCCGTCGACGCCCGGCTGGCCATCGTCCTCACCGTCGCCGCCGAGTGCACCCAGCTCGTCGAGCTCGTCGATGCCGTGACTGAACAGGGAGAAGTAGACGTCGAACACGGTGTCGAACGACGCCCGGTGCCGGTGGTGCTTGACCAGCGTGGCCGCGAGCGTGGAGCGGAACTCCTCGCGATCGTCGAGCTCGATGTACTCGACCGCCCGCATCGCGTCGAGGTTCTCGGTCATCGACACCGGCAACCCCGCGGCACGGAGCTCGTGCACGAAGCCCTGCATGAGGTCGAGCAGCGTCGGGCGCAGGCTCGACCCCTCGGCGCCAGGGGTCTCGGTGGTGGTCACGCAGGCGACCCGGTGTCGGGTACCTGCAGCTCCTTGCGCGCCTTCACGATGTCGGACTGGTACTTGAGCAGCACGTGCAACGTCTCGCCGATCACCTTCGGGTCGATCTGCGACGTGCCGAAGTAGAGCAGCGTGCGCGCCCAGTCGATCGTCTCCGAGATCGACGGCGACTTCTTGAGCTCGAGTGAACGGATCGAGCGCACGACGCGCGCGATCTGCTCCGCGAGCGCCGCGTCGATCTCGGGCACGCGCACCCGCACGATCTCTTCTTCGCGGGCGATGTCGGGGTAGTCGATGTGGACGTAGAGGCAACGACGCTTCAAGGCCTCCGACAGCTCACGCGTGTTGTTCGACGTGAGCAGCACGATCGGTCGCTGACGACCGGAGATCGTGCCCAGCTCGGGGATCGACACCTGGAAGTCGGAGAGCACCTCCAACAACAGCGCTTCGGTCTCGATCTCGACGCGGTCGACCTCGTCGATGAGCAGCACCACCGGCTCCTCGGCACGGATCGCTTCGAGCAGCGGCCGCTCGAGGAGGAACGGCTCGGCGAAGATGTCCGACTCGACGGTGGCCCAGTCGGTCTCGTGCTCGCGGTCGGCCTGGATGCGCAGGAGCTGCTTCTTGTAGTTCCACTCGTACAACGCCTTGGCCTCGTCGAGACCCTCGTAGCACTGCAGACGGATCAGGCGCGATCCCGTGACCTCGGCGATCGCCTTGGCGAGCTCGGTCTTGCCGACACCGGCCGGGCCCTCGACCAGCACCGGCTTCTCGAGGCGGTCGGCGAGGAACACCACACCCGCGATGCCCGGATCGGCGAGATAGTCGGCCTCCCGCAACCGGGTGACCACGTCGTCGACGTTCTTGAACCGCTCAGCCATTCTCGGTTGTCCGTTCCTAGTTGCGGATCTGACCGTCGCCCCAGACGACGTACTTGCTGGTGGTGAGCTCACGTAACGCCATCGGACCCCGCGCGTGCAACTTCTGGGTGCTGATCCCGATCTCGGCGCCGAACCCGAACTCCGCACCGTCGACGAACCGGGTGGAGGCGTTCACGAGCACGGCGGCGGAGTCGACCTCGGTGGTGAACTGCCGTGCGGCCGCAAGGTCGCGAGTGAGGATGGCCTCGCTGTGGCCAGTGGTGAACCGGTTGACGTGGGCGATCGCCTCGTCGAGCGACGTCACGACCCCGACGCTCAGCTTCAGTGCGAGGAACTCGGTCGCGAAGTCGTCGTCGGTGGCTTCGCCCATCGCGGGCCAGCGGTCGCGCGCGCCGGGATCGCCGATCAGCTCGACGCCGAGGTCGACCAGCGCGGCGGCCATGCGCGGCACGAACGCGTCGGCGATCGCTTCGTGCACGAGCACCGTCTCGGCTGCGTTGCACACGCTCGGGCGGCTGGTCTTCGCATTGACGACGATGTCGAGGGCCTGGTCGAGGTCGGCCGACGCGTCGACGTAGATCTGGCAGTTGCCATCGCCGTCGATCACCACGGGCACGGTCGCGTGATCGCGGATGCTCTGTATCAACGCGTGCCCGCCGCGCGGGATCAGGCAGTCGACCACGCCGGTGAGCTGCATGAGCTCGACCGCGGCTTCGTGGCGCACGTCGTCGACGAGCACGACCGCGTCGGCGGGGAGCCCGGCCTTGACGACCGCGTCGCGCAGCACCTCCGTGATGGCGCGGTTCGACTCCAGCGCGCTCGCCGAACCGCGGAGCAGCGCGACGTTTCCCGACTTGAGACAGATCCCGGCGGCGTCGCTCGTGACGTTGGGTCGGTTCTCGTAGATGATCGCGACCACGCCGAGCGGGACGCGCAGCTGCTCGATCTGGAGGCCGTTGGGCCGCTTCCATCCCGCGAGCACCTCACCGACGGGGTCGGGCAGCGCGGCGACGTCGCGCAAGCCGTCGGCCATCGCGGCGATGCGGGCATCGGTGAGACGGAGACGATCGAGCGGACCTGCCTCCATACCCGCGGCGGCTGCGGCGGCGAGGTCGATCTCGTTGGCCCGGAGGACCTCGGCGGCGCGGTGGCTGAGCAGGTCGGCCGCTGCGAGCAGCGCGGCGTTCTTCTCGGCCGTCGAGGCGAGCGCCAGCGGGCCCGCGGCCGCCTTCGCGCGACGTCCCAATCCGGCCACCGACATGCGGCGCAGTGTACCGGGGTGTCCCACAGGCCCTTCCGGGCCTTCCGGGCGTTCCGCCTGGGTGTCGAGGGTCCAGCTGCGCACCGATCCGCCGATACACACGGGACCACCCGGAACCGTCTAGGTTTCGCGCACCCTGCACCTCCGGAATGAGGAACCATGCGCCGATCGCTCGCCCTCGCCCTCGCCACGTTCGCGCTCGCCGCGGCCGGGACAGTCACGGTGGCCACCTCGGCCGGCGCCGGTGAGGAATCCGGTATGACGACGATCATCGTCCGCAAGAACGTGGTCGGCCCGGCCACGGCTGGTTCGACCATCCGGCTCGACTGCACCGACGGCGGCGACACCGTCGACCTCAACTTCGACGCCGCCGGTCACCCCACCACGAGCGTGCCCGCCGACAGCTCGATCTCGATCGTGGGCGGCGCATGGCAGATCGACAGCGGGAACCCGCCCAGGGAGCCGGTCCCCTGCACCTTCACCGAGATCACCACTGGTGGTGCAGCGCTCACCGGCTGGACCTGCGCGTACTCGTTCACCGCGCCCGAGTCGGAGCCCGCGCCCGAGTCGGAGCCGGACGCGCTGGGGATCCCGGCAGTCGTCCTCGGCTGCATGGACCCGTTCGGTGTCGGCACCGGCCCGGCGACCGTCACCTACGGCAACAGCGTCCAGGACATCGAGACCCAGACCTCGACGGTGACGTTCACGAACGTGTTCCCGAGCGCCGCGGCAGGCGGGGTGACGGACCCGGTCGTGGTCGCGCCGGCGTTCACCGGCTGAAGCGAAGACGATCCCTGGAACCGTCGGGAGCGGTGGGGGGGGGGGGCCCCCGGCGGCGGCGCCGCCCCCCGGGGGGGGCGCCGGCGGGGGGCCCCGCCCCCCCCCCCACCCCCCCCGCCCCCCCCCCCCCCCCCCCCCCCCCCCCCCCCCCCCCCCCCCCCCCCCCCCCCCCCCCCCACACCCCCCCACCCCCCCCCCCCCCCCCCCCCCCCCCCCCCCCCCCCCCCCCCCCCCCCCCCCCCCCCCCCCCCCCCCCCCCCCCCCCCCCCCCCCCCCCCCCCCCCCCCCCCCCCCCCCCCCCCCCCCCCCCC
>JBEVIU010000086.1:0-7416 GCA_040510575.1 Acidimicrobiia bacterium
CCCACCTGACCCGTCGGCACGGCGTCGAGCGGGAACCCTTCGATCAGCACCCGCTCGTACTCCGCGAGCAGCTCCGGTGACGTGACTTCGCGTACGTCGAGCCCGGGGGCTGGGGAACGCTCGGGCACGCCGGGCGGGCGCAACATCACGGGCGGGTGGCCGCCGACGGCGAGGTCAGGCACCACGGTCGGCCACGGGCAGAACACGGAGAACGGGCCGCCCGGCTGGCCGCTGTAGAACCCGACGAGGTCGGCCACGAGTTGTGGCGCACGCTCGGCGCTCACGGGCCGCACCAGGATCGCGGAGTTCAACAACAGGTGCGGAGCGTGCTCGTCGACGGCCACCACGTCGGGAGTGCGCAGCACCGGGTGCCCGGCCGCAGTGCCCGACGACTCGATCCACTCGGCGAACCCGACCACGAACCGTCGCATCACGCTGTCGCCGACCGGCGTCGTCGCCAGCCATCCCGTTTCGAGGGCCTCGGTTTCGAGGGCCTCGGTCTCCAGGGCCGCCGGCTCGTCAACGCTCACGGACGCGGGCTCACTCGTCGTCGTCGGCCCCGGGCACGTCACCACCGCCAGAGGCACCCGACGCAACCGCGAACGACTCGAGATCCACCACGATCTGGTCGACGTCCGACTGCGCGCGCGAGATGCGCGTGCGGCACAGCGCGATGAGCTCGCTGGCGCGCTTCACCCGGTCGGCGAGCACGTCGACGTCGAGGTCGGCGCGCTCGAGCTCGTCGAGGATCAGCTCCAGCTCCGCCATCGCCTCGGCATACCCGAGCGCGTCGGTGTCGGCCATCAGTTCTCGCCTCCGTCGTCGTCCACCGCGGTCCCCTCCACCCGGCTGACGACCACGCCGTCGGCCACCTGCGTGCGCAACACCGCTCCCACCGCGGTGCCCGACGTGCGGCGCACCACCCGACCCGCGTCGTCGCGCGTGATGCTGTAGCCACGCTCGAGCACGCGCACCGGATCGAGCGCCCGAACGACCGCCGCCGATGCGTCGAGCGACGCACTGGCCTCACGCAACCGCGCTCGCCCCAGCTCCCCGACCCGACGTGAGCAGTCGTCCAGCCGACGACCCGCGTCGCGCAGCCGCAGCCGCGCCAGCTCGTCGATCCGCCCGTGGCGGCGCTCGACCAACGCCCGTTCGCGCGCCAGCATCGCCGGCACGCCCCGGCGCACGTGTCGCGCCGCTTCGTCGAGCTCACGATTCGCCATCGCGGTGCGCGCTCGCGCCCTGGTCACCACGCGCTGTGATGCAGCATCGACCCGTTGCTGGAAACGCCGCACGCGCCCGACGAGCACCTGCGCGCACGCGGTCGGTGTCTTGCACACCGTGTGCGCGACCTCGTCGGCCACGCTGCGATCGACTTCATGGCCGACACCGCAGATCACCGGCACCGGCATCGCCGCGATCACCCGGGCCACGACGTCGGTGTCGAACGGCGCGAGGTCGGCACGCGACCCGCCGCCGCGCACGACGACCACCACGTCGAGGTCGCGCATCGCCATCTGACGCAGCCCGTACACGATGCGTCCCGACGCGTTGGCGCCCTGCACCCGCACGTCGATCGGCGCGACCTGGAAGGCGAGCCCGCTTGCCGTGAGCTCCTGCACGAAGTCGTGATACGCCGCGCTCCCGGCGCTCGTGACCAGCCCGATCCGCAGCGGCACCAGCGGCATCGGCAGACGGCCGTTGCGCTCGAGCAGGCCCTCGGCCGCGAGCTCGCGCAGCACGCGCTCGCGGTTGGCCGCGATGCTGCCGACCGTGAACACCGGATCGATCGCGGTCATGCGCAGCTGCACCCGACCCTGCGGTGCGTAGACCTCGATCCTGCCCCGGATGCGCACGTCGACGTCGTTGCCGAGCTCGGCGCCCGGCACCGCTTTGATCGCCCGGTCGACCGGGCCGCGATCGTCGCGGAACAGCGCGACATCGATCTTCGCCTTCACCTGATCGCCCCGCCCGCCGACGGCCTTCTCGACCAGTGAGAAGTAGGTGTGCCCGTTCTGCGAACGCTTGAGGTTCTGCACCTCGCCGCGCACCCACACGTCGCCCGGGAACGAGCGACGCACCGCGTCGCGCAAGCCGGTGGTGAGCTCGAGCACTGTCAGCGTCGGCTCCGGCTCGGCCTCCGCAACTTCTGGCTCCGGCTCGACCCCTGGCGCGACGGACCGCGCCGGCTCCGGTGTCATGTCGAGCTCGAACGACGGTTGCTCCACGCTCGGCAATGTAACGGCCGCCGAAGCCCACGCCGACGACGACGCGCCGCGGGCCATACTGGCGTCGTGAAGTACGCGGTGAGCGACGGCGACGCCATCCTGCGCATCGCCGTCGCGGGAGCGCTCGGCTTCCTCATCGGGCTCGAGCGCCTGTGGCGCAGCAATCCAGCCGGCCCGCGGACGTTTGCGCTGCTCTCGATGGGCGCGGCGGCGTTCGCGGTCGTGGCCGCCGGCTATCGCAACGACGGTCGGGTCATCGCGGGCATCGCCACCGGTGTCGGCTTCATCGGTGCCGGCATGATCTGGCACGACTCCGCACGCGGCGTGGTCGGCTTCGCCACCGCGGCGTCGAGCTGGGCCACAGTCGCCATCGGCGTGTTGTGCGGTGTCGATCGCATGGTCGTCGCGGTCGCGTTCGCGGCGATGGCGGTGGTGGTGCTCGAGCTGCAGTACGCCCCGTTCCTCGACTGGTTCTGGCAACACCGCCGCGACGACGTGCGCGACCACGAGGTCAACGCTCGCGAGACGCCTCCGGTCGACGAGCCACCGCCGAGCTGATCTGCTCGTCGGTCAGCGTCGGGTCGTCGGAGTACACGAGCACCCACACCTTGTCGGCCCCGTCCCGCACCAGCGCCTCGTACCGGTGGTTGCCGTCCTGGAGCAACAGCTCGCCGTTCTGCCACTCCGCGAGCAGCGGCGGCGGATCCCACCCTTCCTCGAGGCTCTCGGCCATCGCGCCGACGTCGTCTTCCCACTCGTCGGACTCGACGGGGACGAGCACGTCGTCCTCGGGGCCGGCCAGGCGCACCAGCGCGTCGACCGACACCTGTACGGGCCCCCACCACGTGTGCTCCCGCTGCGCGAGCACGCCGGCGAGCACCGCGTTGTCGCTCCCGGGGCTGGCGAGCAGGTCGCCCACCCACAGCGCAATGCGACCTTCCGATGCGGCGCGTTGCGCCGATGCGAGCGAGAACCGACGATCAGCCATCGCTCGTTGTGCCCCGCACGCCAGGCGCGCAAACGGCCGGCACCACGCCAACCCCCGAACCTGCGTCGAAGTACCGCAACCATCCGCGGGCCTGCAACGACGCAGATTCGTCGTTCGACGGGTCAGGCCGGGGCGTCCGTACGCGTGTCGGACCCCTCGACGGCGTCGGACGACGGCCTGCGCTTGCGACCACGGCCGAACCACCGCCGCCGTTCGCGTGGCTCCTCGAGCAACCGCGCATCGATGACCTCTTGCTCGGTCGTGTGGGTCTGCAACAGCGCCTGCACCACGGCCGCGGTCGGCAACGCGAGCACCGCGCCCACGCCACCGAGCAACAACCCGCCCGCGAACACGGTGCCGATCGCGAGCGCGGGATGGATCTCCATCGTGCGCTTCGTGATGCGCGGCCCGAGCACGTAGTTCTCGAACTGCTGGTAGAGCACGAGGAACAACAACACCCACAACGCCTTGATCGGATCGTCGGCGAGCGCCACCACCACCGGCAGCACCATCGCGATGTAGGTCCCGACCGTCGGGATGAACTGCGACACGATCCCGACCCACAACCCGAGCGCGAGGCCGTAGGGCACGTCGAGCGCGACGAGGAACGCCCACGTGGCCGCAGCGGAGATCGCCGCCTGGATGCCACGCGAGTAGAGGTACCCGCCCGTCTTGTCGATCGCGATCTCCCACGTGTCGAGCACCACCGCCTGATGTCGTTGCGGCAGCCGGGAGCAGATCACACGTCGCATGCGCGGGCCGTCGGCCGTCATGTAGAAGGCGAAGATCAGCACGGTCGCGATCTCGAGCAACGCGGCGGCGATGGTGACGCCCACGTCGAGCACGTTCGACACGACGGTGTCGGTGTCGAGGTTGCCGAGCGCGTCGCCGCTCTTGAGCTCCTTCACGATGTTGTCGGCATCCCACTCGACACCGAGGTCGTTGTTCACGAAGCGCTCGAAGTCGCGCACGTACTTCGGCGCACGGTCGGCGAGATCTGACACCTGCCCCACCACCACCGAGCCGGCCGCCGCCATGAACACGAGGAACACCAGGATCACGCCGCCGAGCACGAGCAGGGTGGCCGGGCCGCGTCGCCAACCACGGGACGCCAGCCTGGTGACGGCCGGCTCCATCGCCAACGAGAGGAACAGCGCGACGAACACCATGATGATGAGCGTCCGCAGCTCGCGGAGCATCCACCACCCGACGAAGAACGCGACCACCGCGCCGAGGGCCAGGAGGATCGCGCGGGGCACCCATGCCGGCATCGCCGATGGAGACGGAGGCGTGGGCGTGCCCGGATCCTCCGGTGGCCGTTCGGTGGTTGCGGCTTCGGTCACCCCGTCACACTTCCCGCTTCCGCCGTGCGAACCGGCGCGAACTTGCAGCCGAACCTACCGTGTACCCACTTCGTGACGATCGATGCTCGACCACCCGAGGAGGAGCTGCCACCGTGCCCGAGCCTGCTGATGCCGACATCGTGCGGAACCCGGCGCAATCGCGCTGGGAGCTGCTGATCGACGGTGAGGTCCTCGGCCTCGTCGACTACCGGATCGAGGGCGACGGCCGGGTCGCGCTCACCCACACCGAGGTCGATCACTCGCTGCGGGGCAAGGGTTTCAGCCCGGTCCTCGTGAGCCGGGTGCTCGACGACGTACGCGCCGACGGACAGCGGGCAGTCGCCCGTTGCTCGTACGTGCGCGACTTCGCCAAGGAGCATCCCGAGTACGCCGACGTGTTCGCGTCGTAGGCTCGTCGCGATATGACCGACACCAAGTACGTGGAAACCGTCGAACGCACCATTCCGGCGCCGCCCGAGGCGATCTTCGCCCTCATCGCCGATCCGAGCCGTCATCAGGACATCGACGGCTCCGGCACGGTGCGCGAAGCCCCGGAAGGCTCGAAGCAGTTGGCGCTGGGCGACACGTTCGGCATGTCGATGAAGGCCGGGGTCGCGTATTCGATGAGCAACACGGTGATCGAATACGAGCCCAACCGCCGGTTGGCGTGGCAGACCCGGGGCGGCGGGAAGCTGGGGAAGCGCTTCGCGGGGCGGATCTGGCGCTACGAGCTCGAGCCGGTCGAGGGCGGCACGCGAGTGCGGGAGAGCTGGGACCTCAGCGAGGAAACCGGGAAGGCGCTGGTGTGGCGGGCCCGGGGCAAGACCCGAAAGAACATGGACGCCACACTCGAGCGGATCGAGCAGGTCGTCACGACCTGAGGCGGCGGCACGCTCCCAGCCCCGTGGGCGGGAGCGGCGGGCCGGCCGGCGCTACTGCGCGGCGAGCCTCATGATCGTCTCCATGTCGAGCTCTTCTTGGGTCTTCGGACGATCTTCACGCTCGTCGGGCACGACGACTTCGACTTCCTTGCCCTGACGCTTCGCGCGCTTCTCGGCCTGGCGCTCCTGCCGCGCGCGTTCGCGCTGCAACTTCTCGAACGTCACTCTGCCGTTGCTGCGACCAGCCATCGTCTGCTCCTAGCGCTGTCGTACCGCTTCGTTGCGGGTGGTGCGTCGTGCAGTGTTGCCGGTGGTGCGGTGTTTTGGGTGTCACCTAGAGCTTGCACTGAGCTTGAACTGAGCTTGAACTGCGGTGCGGGTGAGCGCCCGGAGGCGCCCACCCGACCCGCGTGATTGCCTGATTCAGATGGCGCGGACGTTCTGGGCTTCCTCGCCCTTACGACCGGGGGCCACGTCGAACTCGACGCGCTGACCCTCGTCGAGGCTGCGGTAGCCGTCGCCCTGAATTGCCGAGAAGTGCACGAACACGTCGTCGCCAGTCTCGCGGGCGATGAAGCCGTAGCCCTTCTCAGCGTTGAACCACTTGACGGTGCCTTGCGTTGCCATTGCTTCTCCCAACCCATTCCCGAGGTCAGCGCCCGGGCGTGGGTGTCCATCCGGTTGTTGATTGATGGTTGCGGAGCACGCGGACAGGTCACACAGGGTGAAACCGAACCCCTGGGACGCTTGCCCGACGAGCGGGAAGAGCGCGGAGATCGCCTTACCGTGCTGTCACGTGTCGCCGACTTCGCGACCGAGCTGACCATGTCATGTTAGTCGCCCGACACCGGTCCCCCAGGCACCGGGCGCGCACTCCGCAATGCCTGCCACAGCACCGGGTAGCTCCGAAATTCGAGCGCAGGCACCACATACCCGGCATCGACGAGGGCCTGGTGGTACCGGGGCAGGGCCCGCATGGGAATGCCGGCGTCCACGTGATGGGCCAGGTGCCAGCCGATCCGGTACGGCACGAGGAAGGTGCGGGCGAAGGCGTGCTGGCGCACCGAGTGGGTGGTGGCCCGTCGATCGGACGACTCGTCCATGCCACCGTGCTCGGCGATCGAGTGCAGCCGATTGATGACCCGCCACACCGTGAGGTACGGCAGCACCCAGAGCAGCGGGTAGAGCCACCACTTCCCGACGGCGATCGCCGCGCCCAGCAAGACCGCCTGCACCACGAGGATCTTCCAGAGAGTGTGGCGCACACGCGGGTTGTCGGAGCGGAAGCCGCGGGCCTGGTCGCGGAAGAGCTTGTATCCGGTCTGGGCGGTGGCGTCGCGCACGAGCTTGCGGCGGAAGCTCGGCCCGGAGATCGGGTAGTCGGCGTACAGCGGGATGTCGGGCTCGTCGGGCCCGAACTCGTGACGGTGGTGCGCCATGTGCACACGCCGGTAGGCGTCGATCGACGTGAAGATCGGGTAGGCGCACAACCAGCGGCCGGCCCAGTCGTTGGCGGCGCGGTCGGCGAACAGGAGGCGGTGCGCCGACTCGTGCATGAGCGAGGCGAGCTGCGCGCAGGCACGGCCCATCAAGAGGAAGGCGAGTGCGTACCCGACCGGGCTCCCCCACCACGCCGCCAGCGCCACGATGCCGATGGTCTGGATCCACACGAACGCCACCGACCACGCGTTGCGCCACGACGGGATGCGACGCAGGTCGTCGCGAAACTGCGGTTGCGGACGTCCGTCGTCGCGGATCAGCTCGGTGGCGGCGATGGGCGCGCGCAGTTCGGTGCTGGGCACCATGCCGCCGAGGCGACGGCCGTCGACAACTCGTCCGGCCACGACCTCAGGCTACGCCCGCCCCCGTCGTTCCGAAATTGCGTCGCCGAGCGTCGATGTACAACGCCGTGCGACGCAATTTCGGGAAGGCTGGCTCAGGCGGGAGGACAGGTGGGGATCACGCCGGCGTTG
>JBEVIU010000087.1:0-23789 GCA_040510575.1 Acidimicrobiia bacterium
CCAACCCCGACGACTACGAGCGGATCGGCGTCGACGACACGATCGACATCGTCGGGCTCGCCGATCTCGCGGGCGGTCGACCGGTCACAGTCCGGATCCATCACGCCAACGGCTCGATCGACGAGATCCTCACGACCCACACCATGAGCGACGAGCACATCGCCTGGTTCCGCGCGGGGTCCGCGCTCAACGTGCTGCGCGGCGACTGATCAGGACGCGCTGACCGCGCCGAGCTGCGCGGTCGTCGGCTCGGCGCAGCAGAACCAGCTCTCGCTCAGCCGCGGCCGATCGGTGGTGACCCCCGTGAGGTCGACCGGCAGTGCGCCAGCGGCAGCGCGCACGAGCCGGTAGGTCTCCGTGATCGCGTCGTCGCGCGCAAGGCTCGCT
The DNA here is from genome assembly GCA_040510575.1 of Acidimicrobiia bacterium. Lineage (GTDB taxonomy): Bacteria > Actinomycetota > Acidimicrobiia > IMCC26256 > DASPTH01 > DASUMF01. The sequence continues at coordinate 388 of JBEVIU010000087.1, forward strand.
TCGACGAGTGCGGCAAGGGTGAGCTGCAGCTCGTCCATCTCCGGATCGGCCGGCGCCCACGAGTAGCCGAGGCGATCGGCATCCCACCCGCCGAGGTGCTCGGCCATTTCCGGATGATCGAGGAGCAACGAGCCCTCGGGCAGGAGCAGCCGGATCGTGTACTGCACCGGATCGACGCTGCCGACGAGATCGTGCGCGTGCACGAAGTCGAGGAGGTCGGTGAGCTGTTCGCGCGTGGTCCACGGCGTGAACGGGAGGAACGACGGGCGCACGTCGATGCCGTGTGCGCGCAGCAGCTCGACGGCCTCGGCGGCTTCGGCGGTCGTGTGGCCCTTGTCGAGGCGCTCGAGCGTGGCGTCGTCGACCGATTCGAACGCGGAGACGACGAACACGCATCCCTGCGCCGCGAGCTCCGGCCACAGGTCGCGGTGGCGCAGCACGTGCTCGACCTTCACGGTGCAGTCGAACGTGACCGTCGGGTGCGCCGCGTGCATCGCTCGCACGATCCGCCGCGCGTGCTCCGGCGCGTTGAGGAAGTCCGGGTCGCCGAACGTGAGGTGCGTGGCGCCGCCAACCACCAGCTGATCGACGTCGGCGAGGACGGAGCGCTCGTCCTGGACCCGGACGCGACCCCCGTAGACCACGGGGACCGGGCAGTGCCGGCAGGTGTGCGCGCAGCCGCGCGTGGTCTCGACCGATCCGACCACGCGGAGCTCGGTGCCGTCGACCAGATGCGTGTACCGCTCGAGCGGCGGCAAGGACGCGCGGTCTGGGAGCGGCGTCGCCGACGCGGTGGGGCGTCCGAGATCGATCGTCGAACCGGTGACGCCGCCCTCCACCCACTCGACGAGCTCGACGTCGTACTCGCCGCCGATCGTGCGATCGGCGACGTCGGCGCACAGGTGGGCGTAGAGGCCGTAGCAGCACGTCGGCGCCCCGACCGTGGTGGCGAGCTCGCGGGCAAGGCGCGCCGCGGTGTGCATCGGCACGGAGAAGGCGATCCGGTCGGCCCACTCGGCCCACTCGACCTGCCACGGGTCGATCGACGTGTCGAGCTGCCGCACCTCGTGACCCCGCTCGCGTAGCTGGGCGGCCGGGCGCGCCAGGTTCACCGGCTGATGACCGAGCTCGTAGGTCGACACGAGGAGCACGCGCACCCGTCGCAGGGTAGCGAGCGGTGCGTCAGACGGGTTCGGTGATGACCACGTCGAGCGCGGCGTGCGCGGCACGCAGCGAGGCTTCGACCTCGGCTGGGGTCGAACCCTTGGCGAACAGGAAGCCGAGGTAGCGGTCGCCCTCTGGTAGCGGCTCGACGACCCGTCCGCGCGGGATGGTGATCTCGAGGCCCGTGATCCCGGGCACCGACCGTGCCGCATCCTGGCCGCGCACCTCGTCGAGGATCCCGCCGGTCCGGATGGGCAACATCATCACGCCGGACGCGTCGAGCTCGCGTGCCGCGTGATCCACCGGCATGCCGAGCGCGTGTCGCAGGATGAGCTCCTCGAGTGCGATCCCCGCACCGAAGCGCAGCGTGCGCGAGCAGAGCCCTCCGATCGAGCGCGCCGCGATCTCGATGAGCGACACGTGACTGCCGTCGATTCGCAGCTCCGCGTGCACCGGGCCGTCGGTGATCCCGATCGCGCGTGCCGCCAGCGCGGTGACGTGTGAGACCCGGGTCACGAGCTCGTCGGCGAGGCGCGACGGCGTCACGTAGATCGTCTCTTCGAAGTACGGACCGACGAGTGGGTCGGGCTTGTCGAACACCGCGAGCACCTCGAAGCCGTCGCCGCCGCGCGCCAGCGCCTCGACTGCGACTTCGAACCCCGGCACGTACTGCTCCACGATGAGCGGTCCGTCGACCATCGCGCGGATCCGACGCGCCGCCGCTTCCGCTGCTTCCGCGTCGTCGGCGCGGATCACACCGCGGCTGGCGGAGAGTCCGACGGGCTTCACCACGACCGGCCAGCCGAGCTCGCCAGCGAGGCGGGCGACGTCGTCGGGGTGGGACGCGACGCGGTGCTCGGGCTGCGCGACGCCGGCCTCCGCGAGGAGCGCGCGCATGAGTGCCTTGTCGCGAGTCGCAGCGACGGCACGCGGATCGGTGTGCACGAGGCCGAGCTGCTCCCCCGCGAGGGCGGCCACTTCGACGCCCCGCTCGTCGACCGCAACCACGGCGTCGATTGGCGCGCGGGCGTGGAGGGCGATGATCGCCGCCGCCCCTGCCTCGCGATCCGAGAGTGGGACCACCACGGCACGGTCGCCCATGTCGCGGGCCATCGCCTGGCGGTGCTCCGACCCGACGACCACCTCGACGCCCAGACGAGTTGCGGCGGCAAGGAAATCGGGCGCCCGGTAGGTGCTGGTGGGCAGCAGGAGGAGAACCCGGGGCATGGTCGTATCATGACGCGATGGACGACGAGAACGTGACCCCATTGCTCACGATCACTCCCGACGCGATCGCGAAGGTGATCGAGGTGCGCGCGGCCGAGCCTGATCCCGAGGCTCACGTGCTCTGGGTCGAGGTCGACGGTGAGTCGAACGGTGCTTTCACGTACTTGATGGAGTTCCGCCGTGCCGCGGAGCTCGGTGACGACGTCGCGATCCTGCACCACGACGACCTGTCCGTCGCGGTACCTCCCGAGAGCGTCGACAAGCTCCGTGGCGCGACGCTCGAGCTGTCGGGTGGCGGGATGGTGATGCAGAACCCGAACCGTCCGGAGATCGCGTCACCGTTCTCCGGCCACCGCGACCCCGACGCGCCGCCGCCCGATCTCACCGGTGAGGTTCCCCAGCGCGTGTTGCAGGTGCTCGAGGAGCAGATCAACCCCGCGCTCGCGACGCACGGCGGCTACGCCGAGCTCGTCGCGGTGGAGGACTCGATCGCGTACCTCCGCATGGCTGGTGGCTGCCAGGGGTGCGGGATGGCCGCAGTCACGTTGAGTCAGGGCATCGAGGTCGCGATCCTCGACAGCGTGCCGGAGATCACCGAGATCATCGACGTCACCGACCACGCATCGGGCGCCAACCCGTACTACGAAGCCGCGAAGAAGTAGCTCAGGCGAAGCGGCGGGCGTCGTCGGCGGCGTACTTCGCGACCAGCGAGTCGGCGGCGGCGTTGCGCTGCACGGAGGCGACGATCTCGCCGAGCTGCTCGGCGGGGAGCGCACACGTCATCTCCGTGGGCTGCATGCCCGTGCGCACACGGCTGAGGGCGCACCCCACACTCGCGGCGGGCACCCGCTCCTCCTTGGCCACCGCGACGATGTGGCACTGCGGCTTGCCCTCGATGCGCAGGCCCGGCACGGCGTCGGAGAGCACCATCAGCTGACGTCCGTTCACGCGCAGGAAGACCACATCGGGATCGACGGGCGTGTCGGCGAGTGGTCCGTAGATCACGGTGCCGGGGCGGTCGTGCACCACCGGGATCTGGGGCACGACGTCCATCGAGACCCAGCCCGACTCGAGCAGTGCGGCCACGTCGGAGTTGCCGGCGACCTCGTCGAGCGTCTTGAACCCGTGCGTGAGGCTCCCGACGCTGCAGTTGCCGTGATCCTCGGCGACGGTGCTGAACGTGCGCTCGGCCGCCTTGATCCAGAACACACACCCCGCGGCCACCCGACCGGTACGGCCGTCGGCGAGCGCGTCGGGCATCGGCTCCTCGAACGGCTCGACACCCTCGGGTGCAGTGTCGGTGAAGGTGATCGCGAGCGGCGGGGTGGCGAGGTGCAGCTCGTCGACGAGGGTCGCAGCGAGCTCGGGCCAGTTCTGCGTGGTCATGCCGCGGAGCCTACCGGGCGGCGCGACTCCCGAACCGAGCGACCTCGGCGTCGATGTCGAGTGGCTCGACGATGCCGTGGTGCTCGTAGTCGCCCCACGCTTCGCGCGGCACGCTCCACACCACTTCGAACTCGTTGCCGTCGGGATCGCGGGCGTACAACGACTTGCTGACTCCGTGGTCGCTCTGCCCGACCAGCGCACCGAGCTCGACGAGGTGGGTGCGTGCCTCTGCGAGCGCCTCGATGGTCGGCACCTCCCACGCCAGGTGGTAGAGGCCGACGCGGCGGGGTGCGAGCGGTGCGGCCTCCGGACCCACGGAGAAGAGGCCGAGGTCATGGTGGTTGGTGCCGTTGCGAGCACGGAGGAACACCGCGCTCTTGCCCATCTGCTCGACGACCTCGAAGTCGAAGGCCGCTTGGTAGAAGTCGCTCGCCACCTGGGCGTCGCGGACGTAGAGCACGGCATGGTTGATTCGTGTGGCGGGGATCATGTCGTTCGCAACCCCCTGAGTCGCTCGACGATTCCCGGGAACGCGTCCAGGAAGGCGTCGATGTCCGACTCGGTCGACGACCAGCCGGTGCTCGCCCGCAGCGAGCGATCGGCGTCGACCCCCATCGCGGCCAGCACCGGCGACGGCTCGAGCGTCTCACTGGAACACGACGACCCCGAGTGCACAGCGACGCCGTGCTGGTCGAGCGCGAGGAGGATGGGCTCGGCCTCCACTCCCGCCACCCCGAGGCACACGAGATGGGGGAGCGAGGCGTCGGGGTCGCCGTAGCGCTCCACACCGGGAACCTCGGTGGCGCCGGCCGCGAGCCGCGCGCTGAGGTGACGCGCCGCGGCGGCTTCGTGCGCCAGCTGGCCCGACGGACCGAGCTCAGCGGCTGCAGCACCGAAGCCCACGATTGCGCCGACGTCCTCGATGCCGCCCCTGCGGGCCCGTTCCTGGGATCCTCCGAGAACGAAGGAGGGGAACCGCATGCCGCGGCGCACCAGCAGCGCGGCTGCGCCCTTCGGTGCGCCCCACTTGTGCCCTGTCACCGAGCAGAGGTCGGCACCGAGCGCAGCGAAATCGATCGCGACGTGGCCGGCGGCCGCGCACGCGTCGATGTGCACCGCGACGTCGCGCAGACGGGCCGCCGCGATCACGTCGGTGACGGACTGCATCGTGCCGACCTCGTGGTTCGCCAGCTGCACCGACACCAGGGCGGTGGCGTCGTCGATCGCGTCGATCACGTCGCGCGGGTCGAACCGTCCGAGACGATCGACGCCGACCTCGAGGACGTGTTCCCCGGATTCGTACTCGCGCATCTTGCTGCCGATCTCGCTGCCCATCTCACGCTTGCAGGCATCGAGCACGGCGGAGTGCTCGACCGCCGTCGTGACCACCCGGTGCTTGCCCTGTTCCGCCGCTCGTGCCCGCGCGCCGTACACCGCGGTGTTGACGGCTTCGGTGCCGCTCGACGTGAACACCACCTCACGCGGACGGGCGCCGAACAGCGCCGCAACCTGCTCACGTGCGGTCTCGATCGCCACTCGGGTGACGCGGCCCTCCGCGTGGAGACGACCGGGGTCGCCGACGTGGTCGCGCAGGAAGGGGAGCATCGCGTCGAGCGCGGCCGGGCGGAGCGGTGACGACGACGCGTGATCGAGGTACGCGCGCGCCACGGTGTCAGACGCGGGCGACGCAGCGATCGCCGCCGTCGGGGCGACTTGTCTCGAAGTGCGGTGAGGTCTCGCCGTAGAGGCCGGCGAGCATGCCGCGGATCATCCCGCGATCGAGCGCGCACACCACGTGCGGGTACCGAGTCGCGGTCTCGCCGAAGGGGCAGCACTCCGACACGATCGCCAGGCTGTTGCCACGCGCTTCGGTGTGGGCCGCGAAGCCGTGCGCGGTGAGCGCCTCCGCGACGGCGCCGAGCGCAGCGCGTACCGAGCGGTGCCCTTCGGTGGGATCGATGCGGTCGGCGAGCTGGACCCCGTACTGGAAGCCCACTTCGTCGGCCAGCGCTTCGGCCTGCTCGTGCCCCAGCGCGTCGAGCGCACCCGCGAGGAGTCGCGACAACAGATCGTCGTGCTTGAGGGGCAGCGCGAGGGTCGCGTCGAGCGGGCCCGCGTGGTATCGCTTCGATGGGCGGCCGGCCGCGCGAGCGGGATCGCCAGGGGCGCGGCCCACCTCCACGAAGAGGTAGCCACCACCGGTGAGCTTCTCGAGGTGGTGACGGGCGACGTTGGCGTGCAGCGTGAACCTCTCCGCGACTTCGCTCGCGGTCGCGCCGACGTCGCCGCTGTCGCGCACGAAGAGGTAGATCTCGCGCCGGGTCGGATCGCCAAAGGCGCTGGTGACGGCGCTGACGACCGAGTTGAACTCGTCGGCGGAAAGCCCGGGATCGGTGACGGAGCCATCCGGCTGCAGGGATTCACGAGCCACGGCCCTATTCTACCTACGCCCGTAGTGGAAATGTCTGGAGGCGCGAGTGCCCGGCACCGACGGTGAGATCTGGGCGGCGCTCGGCACCGTGCAGGAGCCTGAGCTGCGACGGTCGATCGTGGAGCTGGGCATGGTCAAGGGCCTGGCCGTCGACGGCCGTACGGCGGTCGTGGCGATCGCCCTCCCGCTGCCGGGGGAGTCCACCCGGGTGGAGCTGCGTCGTCGCATCGTGGTCGCGGCCGGCACGCTCGACGGTATCGATCGGGTCGATGTCGACGTGCGCGACATGACCGACGGGGAACTGCGCGACGTGGCCGCGGTGCTCAAGGGCGAGCCTGCGCCGAACCCCTTGGAGGTGCGTGACGCGGCGGCCAAGCCGACCTCGGCGCCCCGGGCGAACCCCTTCACCGACAGCCGCACGCGGGTGATCGCGGTCGCCTCGGGCAAGGGCGGTGTCGGGAAGTCGTCGGTCACCACCAATCTCGCCGTCGCACTCGCGCAGCGCGGTCACCGTGTGGCTGCCGTCGATGCCGACGTGTGGGGCTTCTCGATGCCGCGCATGCTCGGTGTCACCCATCCGCCTGGGTTGATCGACGACGTGATCGTCCCGCCCGAAGCGCACGGTGTGCGGCTCATCTCCATGGGGTTCTTCGCGCGCGAGGACCAGGCGATCATCTGGCGCGGCCCGATGTTGCACAAGGCGCTCGAGCAATTCCTCACCGACGTGTACTGGGGCGAGCTCGATTACCTCATCGTCGACATGCCCCCTGGTACGGGCGACGTCTCGTTGTCGATGTCGCAGTTCATCCCGCGCGCCGAGGTGATCGTCGTCACGACGCCGCAGCCTGCCGCGCAGCGTGTCGCACAACGCGCGGCCGCGATGGCCGAGAAGGTCGACCTCGACGTGATCGGTGTGGTCGAGAACATGTCATGGTTCACCGCCGACGACGGCACCCGCTACGAGCTGTTCGGCGCGGGTGGCGGCCAGGAGCTCGCCGACGATCTCGGCCTCCCGCTGCTCGCCCGCATCCCCCTCGTCCCGCTGTTGCGCATCGGCGGCGACGAGGGCGCACCGATCGTCGCCGTCCACCCCGACGACGAAGCATCGATTGCCTTCCGCGAGCTCGCCGAACGTCTCGACACCGACCTTCGACCCAAGCGCGTCTACAACCCCGAGCTCCGGCTCCAGTAGCTCCGGCTCCAGTACCTCGGGCGCCAGTGGCTCGCGCTACGCGGGCGCGACGAGCGAGGTGCGCAGCGCGCCGATCTCCCCAGCAGTGAGGCCGTGGGTCCGCGCGTACTGCTCGGCGCCGCCGTGTTCGTGGCGGAGCCAGTCGAGGGCGGACTGCATGGTGGACGCCTCCGCGCTCATGATGCGCGGACCGAGGGGCTCGCGATCGGGCGCGCGCGCGGTGAAGCGGGCGAGGAGGAGGTCGATGACCGCTGCCGTCTGCGCGTAGTCGGTGGTGATGGCGTCGTCGTCGACCCCGAGGATCTGGAGCAGGATCGCGGCGACCAGACCGGTGCGGTCCTTGCCTGCTGCACACTGGAACACGAGCGGGTGGTTGGCGTCGTCGGCGATGATGCGCAGCACCGACACGAACTGGGCCCCTGACGTCTGCAGGATCGACGTGTACCGCTCGGCCAAGGTGGAGTCCACGAGATCGGGTGTCTCGAGCGCCGGTACTGCCGGGTCGATCAACGAGAGATGCTCGACCCGCACACCAGCGCGCTGCAAGCCGTCCATGGGCGCGGCCTCGACCTCGTGGTCGCGCCGGAGGTCGACGACTGTTCGCACCTGATGGGACCCGACCAGTTGTTCGATGTCGGACGCGTCGCAGTGCGCGAGCGAGTCGCTGCGGAAGACGCGCCCGGTCCGCACCGTGCCGCCCGCCGCGACGTGACCGCCGAGGTCGCGGAAGTTGATGTAGCCGCCCAGCGGGACGGGCGTCGGCGGATTGGGTGCGGTTTCGTCGGCCATCGCCAGAGAACGTACCCTCGCCCGCAATGCAACGACCGCCGATCCTCGACGCGTTCGAGTACGCGTCGTTCCGCAAGGTGTGGGCCGCGAGCTTCGTGTCGCAGCTCGGCGACTGGATGCAGATCATCGGGCGCGGGCTGCTGGCCTACGACCTCACGGGGAAGGCGTCGTCGGTCGGCATCGTCTACGCGGCCACCTATGCGCCGCAGCTGGTCCTCGGACTCTGGGCGGGTGCGCTCGCCGACAAGTTCGACCGCCGCCGCATCCTGATCGTCGCGACGGTCTTCCAGGCGCTCGCGGCCGCGGCCTTCGGGATGTTGGCGTCGTCGGGCGCCGCGACCGTGTTGACGGTGTCGCTGCTCTCGGTGGCGATGGGCTTCGCCTCGTCGTTGATGATGCCGGCGTACCTTGCCCTCGCGCCGCTCGTGGTGCCGCCGTCGGCGCTCACCAGCGCGATCAGCCTGCAGAGCTCGACCAGCGCACTCACCCGAGTGGTCGGCCCGCTGCTCGCGACTCTCGTGGCCGCGCAGCTTGGCCTTCCTTGGTTGTTCTGGCTCAACGCGATCTCGTTCAGCGCGGTGCTCGTGGCGTGGTTCACCACCCGCGTCCACCAGGAGAAGACCGAGGGCGGCGCCGGCTTCTCGGCGATTGCCGAGGCCTTCGCGTACGTGAAGCGCACACCCGAGGTCGCGGTCCCGATCCTCACCATCGTGGTGATCATGCTCTTCGGCAACGTCTACCAGCCGCTGACCGTGGTCTTCACCACCGAGGTGCTCGCCGACGGGTCGAAGGCGCTCGGCCAGACCTACTTCGGCTACTTCCAGGCCGCCGTCGGCATCGGCGCCACGATCGGGATCCTCGCCTTGGCGCGCCTCGGGCACCTCCGGCCGCGGCTCGTGCTCCCAATGACGACGCTCGTCGCATCGATGTTCCTCGTGCTCCTCGGACTGCAGACCACGGCGCTTCCGGCCATCGTCGTGGTGGGGATCGCGGGCGCGTTCCAGTTCGCGAGCATCACCATCTGCCAGAACCTGGTGCAGCACCGGGTGCCCGACGCCCTGCGCGGTCGCGTGATGTCGATCGCGATGCTCGGGATGATGGGCTCGCTGCCGATCACGTCACTCGTCGGAGCGTTCCTCGCCGACGCCATCGGGGTTGGCGAGACCCTCGTCCTGGCCGGTGCCGTCTGCGTGATCTACTCGATCGTGCTGTGCGTGGTGCTCCGCCAGTACCTGCGCGCGGATGCCGACGAGCCCGACGACCCGCAGCTGATCGCCCAGCTCGCCTACCTCATCGACGAGGAAGGTTGAGCTCCCCGTCGGAGGCGGGCCCTCAGCACCGGCGCTCAGCTTCGGCCCCGCTAGATTCCGGGGCATGGAGATTCGAATCGGTGTCGTGCAAACCGCCAAGGAGCTGACCGTCGAGGTCGAGGGCACCGCCGACGAGGTGGTCGCGAAGATCGACGCCGCGCTGGCGGGTGGGTCGCCCGTGGTCTGGGTCACCGACGTCAAGGGCCGACGGATCGGCGCCGCGGCGGCCAAGATCGCGTACATCGAGATCGACGAGGACGGCTCCTCCAAGCGCGTCGGGTTCGGGCGCTAGCCCGCAGCCCATGGGCTCCGTGCCCGACCTGCTCGATCGCCGGCTCCTCTTCTTCACCGGCAAAGGTGGTGTCGGGAAGAGCACGATCACCGCGGCAACCGCGTTGCTCGCGGCTGAGCGGGGCAAGCAGGTCCTGCTCGTCGAAGTCGACGGCAAAGGGAACCTGACCGCGCTCTTCGAGCACCCGCCCGTCGGGTTCGAGCCCCGGCCGATCCACCCGGGCGTGTCCGCGATGCAGATGAGCACGGAGGCATCGCTCCGCGAATACCTGCGCGTGCAGGCCCGTGTCCCGGTCGTCGGGCGCATCGGCCCCCTGGCGCGCGCGTTCGACTTCGTGGCGAACGCAGCGCCAGGCGTGAAGGAGATCCTGACCGTCGGCAAGGTCTGCTGGGAGCTCCGCGAGTCGCTGCAGGGGCGCGCACCCTGGGATCTCATCGTGGTCGACGCCGCCGCGACCGGCCACGTGGTCAGCCAGCTCGACGCACCGCGAGCGATCCAGGAGCTGGTGCAGGTCGGCCCGGTCCGTCAACAGACCGACTGGATGGTCGAGCTGCTCGCGGACCCCGCGCTCACCGCGCTCAACGTGGTGACCGCACCCGAAGAGATGCCCGTGAACGAGACGATCGAGCTCGTCGCCCGCGCTCGCGAAGAGCTCGCCGTGCCGCTGGGCGCAGTGATCGTGAACCGCGTGCTCCCCGAGCTGTTCACGCGGGCCGACGAGGAGGCGTTCGACGCGCTGCGCACGCCGGAAGCGATCGAACGACTCGAGCGGGGAAGTGGGCCGGGCGCGGTCGCGGTGCTCGACGCCGCGAAGCTCGCGGTGTCGCTGCGGCGGAGCCGCTCCGCGTACCTGAGCCGTCTCCGCGACGAGGTCGACCTCGACATGCTGCTCGTGCCGTACCTGTTCGTACGCGACCACGGGCTGCGCGTCACGCACATGGTTGCCGACGCGCTCGGCCAGGAGCTCGGGTGAGGTGGCGATGAGCAGCGGTGACGGATCCCTGGAAGCTCTGCTCGCCTCGCGCGAAGTCGTCGTGTTCTGCGGCTCGGGCGGCGTCGGGAAGACATCGGTCGCCGCCGCGTCGGCGGTCACTGCCGCGGCCCGCCTCGGGGCGAAGGTGCTCGTGCTCACGATCGACCCTGCTCGACGGCTCGCCGACGCGCTCGGTCTGGAGTCGGTCGGCAACGTGGAGCGGCGCGTGCCGCTCGACGCGTACTCCTCGCTCGGTGTGCAACCGCGGGGTGAGCTCTACGCCGCCATGCTCGACACGAAGCGGTCGTGGGACGAGCTCGTGCTGCGCCACGCTCCCGACGAGGCGACCGCGTACCGGATCCTCGACAACCGGCTGTACCACAACCTCACGAGTCGCTTCGTGCAGAGTCACGACTACATCGCGATGGAGCGGCTCTACGAGTTGCACGCGAGCGGGGTCTACGACCTGATCGTGGTCGACACGCCGCCGACGCGCAACGCGATCGACTTCCTGGAAGCGCCCGCGCGTATGAGCGAGTTCTTCGGGGGCCGGCTCCTGCGGTGGCTCACCATGCCGTATCGCGTGAGCGGTGGTCGCGGCGCCCGCATGATCAACGTGGCGAGCCGACCCTTCTACAACCTCGCCGATCGGGTGCTCGGCAGTCAGTTCCTCCAGGACATCGCGGAGTTCTTCCTCAACTTCCAGTCGATGTATCCCGGGTTCGTGGAGCGCGCCAATGCGGTCGAGGCGCTGCTGCACGATCGACGCACGACGTTCGCGGTGGTCACCACGCTGGAAGGTGCGCCACTGCGCGAGGCGGAGACCTTCTGTGAGGAGCTGCGGGCGCGCAACTTCCATCTCGGCGCGCTCGTGCTCAACAAGACCCTCCCCGACTATCTCCTGTCGGCCGACGGCGATCGGGCCGCGACCACGCTCGAGCGTGAGTCGGAGGCGCTCGCGAGTGACCTGGCCGGCGTCGGCGGCGCGCTCGCCGACTCGGCGCGTACGGCCCGCGTGTTGCGCACGCTTGGTGACTCGTTCCACGACTACGAGGTGGTGGCGCGACGCGAGGCCGAACTGCGCGCCGAGCTGGCCCGCCTGCCCGACGTCGTCGTTCGCGTGCCCACCTTCGACTCCGACATCACCGACGTGGCCGGGTTGGCGACGGTGGGGGAGTACCTGTTCGCCCACGGCGGCGCCCCGAGCTCGACGGCGGTGCAGGCCGACCCCTCGGCGCCCACCGATACGCTGGACCCGGCGCTATGACCATGTTCTTCGAGCAAGCGCGCACGAAGACGGCTCTGTGGGGCGAGACGCTGCGCCACGTCCAGCGGCTCGCCGCCTCGTGGCAGCCGCTCGCTGACCTGTGCTTCTCCGACCTCCTGCTCCTGGCGCCGATCGACGGCGAGCACGGGTCGCGCTCGGTGATCCTCGCCCAGGTGCGACCCACCACCGGCCAGACGGTGTACCCGATGGACCTCGTGGGTGCGGTCGTCGACGACATCGCACGTCCCCTCGTGGCCACCGCCTTGCGGAGCGGTGAGATCGTGGAGGGAACCGCGACGCTGCTCGGCGACGGCGAGCAGGTGCACGCGCAGTGCATCCCGGTGCGGGTCAACGGCGAGGTCATCGCGGTCGTGACCCGCGAGACGCGCACCACGCTCGGGCGCCAGCTCGGTGAGCTCGAGCACCACTACCTCGACCTCTTCGAGCGCTTCGCGCGGATGATCGCGCAGGGGAGCTTCCCGTTCCGCCAGGACGACGACGAGTTCGAAGACGCGCCACGCGTCGGCGACGGCGTGATCCTGGTCGATCCCGACGTGCGCGTCCGCTTCGCGAGCCCCAACGCCGTGAGCTCGCTGCACCGGATGGGCATCCACTCGTACACGTCGGGACTGCACCTTGCCGAGATGGGCTTCGACCAGGATGCCGTCGACATCGCCATGCGCGCGCGCCTTCCCGTCACCGAGGAGGTCGAGCAGGGCGACACCTCGGTTCTCGTGCAGGCGATCCCGCTGCTCGAGCACGACGAGATCGTCGGCGTCCTCATGTTGCTGCGCGACGTGACCGACCTGCGTCGGCGAGACCGGTTGCTGATCTCGAAGGACGCGACGATCCGCGAGATCCACCACCGCGTGAAGAACAACCTGCAGACGATCGCCGCGCTGCTTCGGCTCCAAGGGCGACATCTGCAGTCACCCGAGGCACGCGCCGCGCTCGAAGAGTCGGAGCGTCGGATCCGTGCGATCGCGGTGGTGCACGAGACCTTGTCGCGCGATCCACGCGATGTGGTTCGCTTCGACGACATCATCCAACCGCTGGTGCGCGTCGTGCAGGAGACGGTCACGTCGCTCGACGCCGACCTGCGATTCGACGTGGTCGGCGACGCCGGCTACCTCCCGGGAGACCTCGCCACGCCGCTCGCGGTGGTCCTGAACGAGTTGATGCAGAACGCGGTCGACCACGCCTTTCCGTTCGTGGAGGGACGACCGAGCGGTTGCGTGCGGGTGCACCTGGCGCGCCGCGAGGGTGAGCTGCTCGTCGACGTGGTCGACGACGGTGTCGGGTTGCCGTCGACCTTCTCGATCGGCGGCTCGAAGGGGCTCGGCCTGTCGATCGTGCAGACGCTGGTCACGACCGAGCTGAACGGCACGATCGAGATGTCAGCGGGCGACGGGCGCCTCGGCGCACCCGTGGACGGGCGCGCGGGAACGCTCGTGCGACTGAAGATCCCGGTGCGTCAGGCCGGGACGGCGACGCTCTGAGCCCGGGCGCCGGCGGACCGGCGCATCACCATCAGACTGCGTAGGTCCGCTGGTCGGAGAGCCAGGCCTTGCGGAGCTTGCGGCGGTCTTCTTCGGTGATACCGCCCCAGATGCCCGCTTCCTGGTTCGTGGCGAGGGCGAACTCCAGGCACTCGTCGCGCACGGTGCAGGCAGTGCAGATGCGTCGTGCGGTCTCGATCTGCTCCAGCGCGGGGCCGGTGCTCCCGATGGGGAAGAACACGTCGGGATCGCTGTCGCGGCACGCAGAACGTGTACGCCACGCCAAGTTGTCCCAGTCGTGGGTACGGACCCAAGTCAGTGCCACCGTTCCTCCGGTCCTCTCAGGACGTCCCCCCAGGACGGTCCCGCTCGACAGACGCGCTCGGGTGTTGCGACTTCGACACTATTAACCCCCTGGTGACCTGTGCAAGGGCCTGACCAGGATTTTCTCGCGTGATTTCGCGAGCGGGTGCTCGCTCAGGCGCACGATGACGTGCCCGTAGGCTCCGCGGCGATGACCTTGGTCCTGGCCCACCGGGGCGCCAACCGGGAGGCCCCGGAGAACACGCTGGCGGCGTTCGCCCGGGCGGTCGAACTGGGTGCCGATGGAGTGGAGCTCGACGTGCACCGCACGGTCGACGACGAGCTCGTCGTCGTCCACGACGCTGTCGGACCGTGGGGACTCGTCGCGATGCGGACCGCCGCGCAGGTGCGCGAGGAGACGCCTGCCGTGCCGACGCTCGCGGATGCGCTCGACGCGTGCGCCGGCCGTCTCGTGAACATCGAGATCAAGAACCTCCCCGACCGTCCGGGTTTCGACCCGACCGACCGGGTGAGTGATCTGGTGGTCGCGCTGCTCGTCGCGCGCGAGTGGACGGACCGCGTGCTGGTGTCATCCTTCTGGCTCGACTCGATCGACCACGTGCACCGTCTCGCGCCGAGTGTTCCGACCGGGCTCCTCGAGTTCGGCGGCGACCCGCAGGTCATGATCCGCCTCGCGTCCGAACGCGGCCACGCCGCGATCCACCCCGAGGTCCATGCGATGGCCGGAGACCGGGCATTGGATGTCGTCGAGAGCGCACATCGTGCCGCGCTGCAGGTGAACGTGTGGACAGTGAACGAGCCGACGGAGATCGCGCGTCTGGTCGACGCAGGCGTCGACGCGCTGATCAGCGACGTGCCTGATGTCGCCCTCGCGGTTCGCGGGGAACGACAAGGCTGAGGCAGTCGGCTTCGTAGCCGACATCGAGCCGCGTGGTGCTTCCGAGGTGGTCACCGTCGACCTGCCACGGGAAGGGACGCTCGGAGGCCAGGGTGACCTGCCACACGTCGGCGACCTGGGTGATGGCGGGCGAGTGCCCGACGAAGCGAGCTCGAGCAGCCCCCGAGAGTGCGGCGCGCACGAGAAGGCTCACCCGCAAGCTGTCGAACACGGTGACCGCGAGTGGACCGTCGAGCGCGGCGTCGGGCGCGAGCGTGACCGCGCGACGGCCGACATAGGTGTACGGGTCGGAGTTCGACACCACCGCGTACGGCCCCTGGATCGTCATGGGTCGATCGCCGTCGCGGCCGGTGGTGGTCACGGCGATCGCGGTCGTGCGGTCATAACCCCGCAGCCAGGTCTCGACCGTCGCGAGCGCGAATGCCGGGTGCGCGAGGTGGCGCTTGAGGTGCGTGTGCCGCTCTTCCATCTCGCGCACCGCAGCCGCATCGAAGCCCACACCGAGGTGGAACAGGAAGAGGCGTGCGGTCTCGTCGGTGCGGGCGACGCCGACGCCGACTCGCTGCGGCGTGGCCGCTTCGAGCGTGCGGAGCAATTGCGCACAGGCGCTGAGCGGGTCGTACGCGACTCCCAACGTCCGGGCGAACACGTTCGTCGAACCGCCGGGCAGCGGCGCGAGCGCAGTGTCGGTGCCGACAAGGCCTTGGGCGGCCTCGTTGAGCGTGCCGTCGCCCGCGAGCACCACCACGACGTCGACGTGTGCCGCCGCGGCGTCACGCGCCAGTTGCGACGCGTGGTTGCGCGAGGACGTGAGCGCGACCTCGAGATCGTGGTCGACACCAAGCGCGTCGGTGATGGCCGCCTGCGCTCGCGGCGTGACCGACGACGCGGTCGGGTTCACGATGAGGAGCACGCGCACGGCGGGACCCTACCCGTGACGGTTCGACTCGATCCGGCCGGGTCACGCTCGTACGATCCGGTCATGGTGCCGACGGATCCCGCACTGGTCGCGTTGGCCGACGAGATCGTGAGCTGCCGCGCGTGTCCTCGCCTCGTCACGTGGCGCGAATCGGTCGCGGTCGAGAAGCGCGCCGCGTTCCGGGACGAGCAGTACTGGGGCAAGCCCGTGCCGGGCTTCGGCGACCCTGACGCCCGCCTGCTCGTGGTCGGGCTCGCGCCCGCGGCGCACGGCGCGAATCGCACGGGACGAGTCTTCACCGGCGACCGATCGGGCGACTGGCTGTTCGCGTCGTTGCACCGCATCGGTTTCGCCAGCCAACCCACGTCGACGGCAGCCGACGACGGGCTCACCCTCCGACGCGCGTACGTGACCGCGGCGGTTCGCTGCGCGCCACCCGACAACAAGCCGACCACCGAGGAGCGGAACCGGTGCATGCCATACCTCCAGCGCGAGCTCGCGGCGCTGCCCGGGGTGCAAGTCGTGGTCGCGCTGGGTGGGTTCGCCTACGACGTGGTCGCGCGTCTGGTCGCCGGTGCAGGCGGGTCGCTCCCCGTGCCCCGACCGAAGTTCGGCCATGGGGTCGAGGTCAGCGCGGGTGCGGTGACGATCGTCGGCTGCTACCACCCGAGCCAGCAGAACACGTTCACCCGCCGGCTCACCGAGCCCATGCTCGACGCCGTCTTTCTGCGGGCGCGGGCTCTCATCGACGGGTAGCCTCGACGCGATGCAGGGACGGCTGCTCCAAGGCGTGTACGTACCGCTGATCACGCCGTTCGCCGCCGACGGCTCGGTTGCACGAGACGCGCTCGAACGACTCGCGCACGAGTTGCTCGACGCCGGCTGCGCGGGAATCGTCGCGCTGGGAACCACCGGCGAGGCGGCGATGCTCGACGCCGACGAGCAGGCCCTCGTCATCGACGCGTGTGCTCGGGTCTGCGCCGAGCGTGACGCGCAGTTCATCGTCGGCGCAGGGGGCAACAGCACGGCGAAGTCGGTCGCGGCCGTGGAAGCGCTGCGCGACACGCCGGCACTGGTTGCGGCGCTGGTCGTCGTGCCGTATTACGTCCGTCCGTCGGAAGCGGGCATCGTGGAGCACTACCGAGCCGTCGCCGCGGCGAGCCCTGTGCCGATCGTGATCTACAACGTCCCGTCGCGCACCGGACGCGATCTCCAGCCCGCAGGCATGCTCGAGCTGGCCCGCACCCCGAACGTCGCCGGCGTGAAGCAGGCGCACGATGCGCTCGATCCCGCCACGCTCCAGATCCTCGCCGAGGCCCCCCGCACGTTCTCGGTGCTCGGCGGCGAGGACACCATCCTCTTCCCGCTCACCCTCATGGGAGGCGCCGGCACGATCAGCGCGTCGGCGCACCTGTGCACCGAGCGCTTCGTGGCGATGATCGAGTGCGGGTTGGCGGGCAAGGTCGACGACGGCCGGGTGCACGCCGAGGCCCTGCTTCCCGTTGCGCAGACCGCGTTCGCCGAGCCCAACCCCACGGTGTTCAAGGGCGTGCTCCACGCGCAGGGACGGATTCCCACCCCCGACGTGCGGCTCCCGCTCGTCAACGCATCGCCCGGCGCGGTCGAGCGCGCACTCGGCGCGGTCGACGCCGCCAGCGCTCGCTGACGCACCGCTCGCAACCTCGGCGCTCCAGCCCGGCGGAGCATTCGGGGGTTGCAGGATCGCCTCGGCTCGGTAGGATACGAAACGACGTCGTATCGTTACTCTGCCAAGTCGCCTGCTCACCCCCCGGAAGGCTCCCATGACGAGCGCACTCACCACGCGAGTGAACGCGCGAGCGTACGAACGCCGCTGGCTCATCCTCGCCGTGTTGTGCTTCAGCCTGCTCGTGATCGTGCTCGACAACACGATCCTCAACGTCGCGATCCCCACGATCGTGCGCGACCTCGACGCCACCAACAGCCAGCTGCAGTGGATGGTCGACTCGTACACGCTCGTGTTCGCCGGCCTGCTCCTCACCGCCGGTGCCCTCGGTGATCGTTTCGGGCGGCGTGGCGCGCTGCAGTTCGGCCTGGTCGTCTTCGGGATCGGCTCGCTCGCGTCCGCATTCGCGCAGAGCGCCGATCAGCTCATCGCCACGCGCGCGTTCATGGGCATCGGTGGCGCGTTCATCATGCCGGCGACGCTGTCGATCATCACGAACGTGTTCCCGCCGGGAGAGCGCGGCAAGGCCATCGGCGTGTGGGCCGGGACCGCAGGGCTCGCCGGCGTGCTCGGGCCGACCATCGGCGGCTTCCTGCTCGAGCACTTCTACTGGGGTTCGGTGTTCCTCGTGAACATCCCGATCGTGGTCGTCGGGATCCTCGCGGGCGTGTTCCTCATCCCGACGTCCAGGGATCCCGAGGCGCGCCCGCTCGACCCGATCGGTGCGGTGCTCTCGATCGTCGGACTGGTGGCGCTGCTGTACGGCATCATCGAAGCGCCACAGAACGGCTGGACCGATCCCACCATCTTGGCGGCGTTCGCCGTCGGCATCGTGCTGCTCCTCGCGTTCATCGCATGGGAGGCGCACACCGAGTACCCGATGCTCGACGTGAACTTCTTCAAGAACCCGCGCTTCAGTGCGGCGAGCCTCTCGATCATGTTCGTCTTCTTCTCCATGTTCGGCACCCTGTTCCTCCTGACGCAGTACCTCCAGTTCGTGCTCGGCTACTCGCCGTTCGAGACGGGCATTCGTTTCCTGCCGTTGGCGCTGGTCATGCTGATCGGGGCGCCACTGAGCGCACCGCTGGCGAATCGGTTCGGTACCAAGATCATCGTGACGATCGGCATGACTGCTGCGGGCGCGTCGCTGCTGTCGTTCGCGACGTTGACGGCCGACAGCAGCTACTGGCCCGACGTGGTGTGGCGCCTCATGCTGATGGCCACAGGGATGTCGCTCGTGATGGCGCCGGCCACGGAGTCGATCATGGGCTCCCTGCCGCTCGCGAAGGCGGGCGTCGGCTCGGCCGTGAACGACACCACGCGGCAGGTCGGCGGTGCGCTGGGCGTCGCGATCATCGGCAGTGTGCTGTCGTCGACCTACGGGTCGCAGATGACCGACTTCCTCGCCGGCAAGCCGGTCAGCTCGGGCACGTCGAGCGCGATCCAGGAGTCGCTCGGTGCCGCGCTCGGCTATGCGAACCAGATCGCCAGTCAGGCACCCGCGTTGGCGCAGTCGCTCGCGGTCACCGCGCAGGAGTCGTACGTCGACGGCATGCACGCGGGTGTGCTCGTCGGCGCGGGGGTCACGCTCGTCGGCGCCGTCATCGCCGCGATCTTTCTCCCGGCCCGGGCGCGGCAGTCCGACATCGAAGCGCAGCAGGTCGCGCACGACCAGGGTCAGGACGCGTACGGCGTCGTGCGAACCGACACGGCGGAGGCGGAGGCCGAGGCGGAGGTCGCGACCTCGGAGCGCGCGGAGCTCTCGTGACGAACGTCGATGCCGATCTCCGGCGGATGCCGGGACGGCCGCGCAGCATCGAAGCCGATGCGGCCATCCTCCAAGCAACGATCGAGCTCTTCGCCGACTCCGGCTATGAAGGTCTCACGGTCGAGGGCGTTGCGGCCCGGGCCGGTGTGAGCAAGGCCACGGTGTACCGCCGATACCCCGGCAAGGTCGAGTTGGTCGTCGCCGCGTGCCGGGCGTACGCCGACGTCACCCGCGCCGCTCCTGATTCGGGCAGCCTGCGCGGCGACGTGCGTGCGCTCGTCGAGAACCTCGTGGCGATGCTCACCACCACGCCGGTCGGGCGCGTGATGCCGATGCTCGTGGCCGATCGGGCGCGGGTACCCGAGCTCGACGCCGAGCAGCGCGCGGTCGTGCGCGAGAAGCGCGACCGCTACTTGGCGGTCGTCGAGCACGCGGCGACGCGCGACGAGCTCCGTCCGGGTGTCGATCCCGAGCTGGTCGTCGACGCGTGCGTCGGGCCCGTGTTCTACCGGTTCCTCGTGTCTCGCGCGCCGCTCGACGGCGCGTTCGTCGACGGCCTCGTCGACGCGGTGGTCCACGCCTTCGAACGCTGACCGCCGCGCATTCGCGCGCGGGTGCGTGTCAGGTCGCGGTCACGAAGTCGATCAGCTCTTCGACCGCCCGCACCAGTGGCTGCTCGAGGTCGGTCCAGGTGGTCACCGACGCGCGGATCCGCCGCCAGGCGTCGCGCGGATCGCCGAGGTCGAGCGCGGCGCACACCCCCGTCTTCCAGTCGGTGCCCTTGGGGATGGTGGGCCAGGCGTGGATGCCGAGCACCGCGGGGCGCACGGCCTGCCACACGTCGACGTACGGGGTGCCGGTCACGAGCACGTGCGGGTCGGCGACCGCGGCGGCGAGGCGAGCTTCCTTGCTGCCGGGCACGAGATGGTCGAGCAAGACACCGACGTGACGATCCGGGCCGGGTCGGAGCTCCGCCAATGCCTGCTCGAGGTGGTCGGCGCCGTCGAGCCGCTCGACCACGACGCCTTCGACGCGCAGGTCGTCGCCCCAGACCTGCTCCACCAACTCGGCGTCGTGGATCCCCTCCACGAGGATGCGACCGGCACGGGCGACGCGGGCACGGGCGCCGACCATCGCCCGGCTGCCCGACGCGGTGCGCACCTCACTCGAGACGCGTGCGTTGGCGAGGTGGGGAGCGAGCGGTTCGCCGACGGTCCGGTCGGGAACGAGGAGCACGGTGGCGCCGTCGACGGCGAACGAGCCGGGGTGGTTCGGGAATCGGCGTTCGCGTCCGGTCGGGCTCCGGAGCGCGACCTCGTCGCCGTCGAGGGTGACGAGCTGCCCCGCGAACCCTGAGCCGCGGTGCAGCACGCGCATGCCCGGGCGGGCCTCCACCGCTGGATACGACGCCGCCACCCGCGCCATGCCCTCGACGGGCCCCGCGAGCACGCCGCCCATCTTCCCGCGCGCATCGGTCATCGGGTGAAGGTACGCGCCCTCACGGAGAAGAAGGGGGAGGGGTTCAGGCGAAGGCGGCGGCGAGGAGGTCGCGCTGCTCGCGGTCGTGCACCTTCACGCTGCCGGACGCCGGACTCGCACTCGAGTCGCGCGCGAGATGGTGCAGCGTGGCGCGTCCTTCGAGCTCCGGGCTCAGGCGACTGAACACGAACGTCCACGCGCCCATGTTCTCGGGCTCCTCCTGGACCCACCAGACCTCGCGCAGCGCGGGGTAGGTCTCGAGGACCGCGAGCAACTCCTGCTCCGGCCAGGGGTAGAGCTGCTCGACCCGCACGACGGCCACGGGCGCGCCGCGGGTGTCGCGCTCGTCCATGAGCTCGTGCGCGATCTTGCCCGTGCACACGAGCACGCGCTCGACGGACCCCTTGTCGAGGCCACCGTTGCCGACCGCGCGGTCGTCGAGCACGAGGTCGAATTGACCATTGGTGAGCGCAGCGCGCGTCGCGCGGGTGTGCGGCATCCGCAGGTAGCGCTTCGGTGTGAAGCACACCAGGGGCACCGTCGCCTCGGCGTGCACCTGTCGGCGCAGCACGTGGAAGTACTGCGCCGCGGTCGACGGGTAGACCACGCGCATGTTGCCGTCGGCGCACAGGGTGAGATACCGCTCGATGCGCGCGCTCGAGTGCTCGGGGCCCTGACCCTCGAGCCCGTGGGGCAAGAGGAGCGCGAGGCGGCTGCGCTGGCCCCACTTGTCGTTGGCGGCCACCACGAACTGGTCGATCACGATCTGTGCCCCGTTGGCGAAGTCGCCGAACTGCGCCTCCCAGCACACCAGCGCGTCGCTCATCACGGAGTACCCGTACTCGAAGCCGAGGGCGGCGTACTCCGAGAGGACGGTGTCGTACAGCATGAACGGGGCCTGGTCGTCGGCCAGGTGGGCGAGCGGCACGTACTCCGCCTCGCTGACCTGGTCGACGAGGACGCCGTGACGCTGGCTGAACGTGCCGCGACGAGTGTCCTGACCCGCGACGCGTACCGCGGTGCCCTCGAGCACGATCGATCCGAACGCGAGGCTCTCGGCCAGTGCCCAGTCGATCTCGTCGTGGTCGAAGCTGGTGCGCCGAGCCAGCAGCTGGCGGTGCAGCTTCGGGTTCACGGCGAAGCCGTCGGGGACGCGGGCGAGCCCGTCGACGACCTGGAGGAGGTCGCTCTCCTCGACCGCGGTGTGCACCTGCGCGTCGCCGTCGCTCTCCACGCGCGGCGCTGAGACCCCGAGATCGTCGTCGTTCTCTCGCGTGCTGGCGTGGGTCTGCTCGAACGCCGCGTCGAGTTGCGCCTTGAAATCGGCGTCGATCGCTTTCTGCTCCTCGGGTGTGATGTCGCCGCGCTGCACCAGTTGTTGCACGTACAGCGCACGCACCGGTGCATGGCCGTCGATCAGCTCGTACATGCGAGGTTGCGTGAACGCGGGCTCGTCGGCCTCGTTGTGGCCGTACCGGCGGTAGCAGACGAGGTCGACGACGACGTCCTTGTCGAAGGTGCGCCGGAATTCGAACGCGAGACGGATCACCCGAACCGCGGCTTCGGGATCGTCGCCGTTCACGTGGAAGATCGGCGCCTGCACCATCTTCGCGACGTCGGTGGGGTAGACGCTCGACCGACCGAGGTCGGGCGGCGTGGTGAATCCGAGCTGGTTGTTGACGACGAGGTGGACGGTGCCGCCCACCTCGTATCCGGGTACTTCCGAGAGGTTGAAGGTCTCGGCCACCACACCCTGGCCCGCGAACGCAGCATCACCGTGCACCAGCACCGGCAGCACGGTGGCGCGCCGCGTGTCGCCGGCCGCGTCGCCGAGCGCCCGGGCCATGCCTTCGACGACCGGATCGACGGCCTCGAGATGGCTGGGGTTGGCGGCGAGCGTGAGCGCGATCTCGTTGCCGTCGGGCGATGCGTGCTTCCCGGTGGTGCCGAGGTGGTACTTCACGTCGCCCGATCCCTGCGTGCTCGAAGGATCGAGCTCACCCTCGAACTCGCGGAAGATCTGCGCGTACGACTTTCCGAGCACGTTGGTGAGGACGCTCAGCCGCCCCCGGTGCGCCATGCCCAGCACGACGTCGGTCATGCCTGCGTCGGCCGCTTCGCTCAGGAGCGCGTCGAGCATCGGCACGAGCGTTTCCGCACCTTCGAGACTGAACCGCTTCTGCCCGAGGTACTTCGTGTGGAGGAACCGCTCGAACGCCTCGGCGGCGTTGAGTCGTTCGAGGATGCGCAACTTGTCGGCCGGCGACGTCGCCGGTGCCGGCACCTCGACGCGCGCCTGGATCCACTCCTTCTGGTCCGGCTCCTGGATGTGCATGTACTCGACACCCACGGTGCGTGAGTACGCGTCGCGCAGGATGCCGAGGATGTCGCGCAGGGGGAGCGTGGGACGTGGCGCGTGCCCGGCCGTGAGGTTCCCGATCGGGAACTCGCGGTCGAGGTCCCAGATCGAGAGGTCGTAGTGCGCGACGTCGAGCTCGGGGTGGGTGTGGGGCTCGCGTCGGCCCAGGGGATCGAGGTTGGCGATGAGATGTCCGCGCACCCGGTACATGTTCACGAGCGAGTGGACCTGCACCACCTTCTCGTACTGGGCGTTCGGATCCGAGAACGTGCTGCGGTCGGGGTTCCAGCGCGCCGGCTCGTAGGGCACGGCGAGCGCGCCGAACACGTCGTCGAAGAAGCCGTCGGTGCCGAGCAGGAGGTCGTGGATGCGGCGCAGGAACTCACCGCTCTCTGCGCCCGTGATGATGCGGTGGTCGTA
>JBEVIU010000088.1:0-20974 GCA_040510575.1 Acidimicrobiia bacterium
CGAGGGCGGTGATCACGATCGGGATGTTGACGAGGAACACCGAGCCGTACCAGAAGTGGCCGATCAGGAAGCCGCTGGCCACCGGGCCGATGATCCCCGCCGCACCGGTGAGGCTGGCCCAGATCGCGATCGCGCGCGTGCGTTCCTCGTCGTTGAAGACGTTCACGAGGATCGAGAGCGTCGACGGCATGATGAACGCGGCGCCGACGCCCATGACCGCCCGGCTGGCGATGAGCTGCGTCATGTCGGACGACAGCGCGCCGAGCGACGTTCCAAGGAGGAACACGAACAGGCCGAACTGGAGCGCGCCCTTGCGTCCGTAGCGGTCGCCGATCGCTCCCGTCGTGAACAACAACCCCGCGAACACGAGCGAGTACACCGCGACGACCCACTGCAGCTGCGACTCGCTGGCGTGGAGGTCGCGCGACAGGGTCGGGATGGCGACGTTGAGGCTCGAGTTCCCCACGAAGACGATCACGAGACTCAGGCACAACACGGTGAGGATCCACCACCGCCGCGCATGGACCGTCGGATCGGTGACGCTCAACGGCAGGTGCGAAGTGTCGTGCCCATCGCCATCGGCAGGGGGGTCGCCGTGGTTGCTCATGGCCTCGGTCGTCAATGCGGGTTCCTTGTCGTCGGCTCATGGTGGCGCGCCGACGAGCAATTCCACCAACCCGCTTGTCAGGTCGTGCGAGCCCGCTGACGGTCAGGTGGAGCGAGCAGGCGGTGCGAAGAACGACGTGGTCTTCGCTGCCGCGACCTCAGCCTCGTCGGGTGGCGGCCCGTAGCGCCGAGGTGTCGTGTCGACGTCAAGCGCGAGCGCGCGCAGCGACGCGACGTTGGCCTGCTCCTTGGGCACGCTCTGGAAGGGGTCGAAGTCGTAGAAGCGGCAGGCGTTCTCCCACGTGATCATGTCGATCTCGTCGTCGGGCACCTGAGCCGTCTGCAGCGACTCCCACAACCCTTCGGGGGAGCGCGGCCACGTGGAGTCGGAGTGCGGGTAGTCGCACTCCCAGGCGATGTTGTTCACGCCCGTGTCGTGGCGGAGCTTCAGCCCGGTGGTGTCCTCGATGAAGCACACGAGCACGCGGTCCTTGAACGCCTCACTCGGCAGCATGCCGCCGAAGTCCATCCCGGTCCATGCCGAGTGGTGGCGGTAGACGAAGTCGGCCTTCTCGAGCCAGTACGCGAACCAGCCGATACCGGTCTCCGCCAGCGCGATCTTCACGTTCGGGAACTTGCGGATGACGGGCGACCACAGGAGCTCCGACGCGAACGTCGCGCTCGAGAAGGGCATCGAGTGCGGGATCACGTCGAAGGGCGAGCGCGGCATGCGCTGCAGGATCCCCCCGAAGTGGAAGACCATCGCCGAGTTGGTGTCGTCGCAGGCCTGCCACGCGGGGTCCCACTCGTCGCCGTGGAAGTCGGGCATGCCGAACAGGTGCGGGGTGGAGTGCATCGAGATCGCGTGGCAGCCCTGCTCGGCCACGCGGCGGATCTCGTCGGCCATCCACTCCGGGCCGAGCGCGCATCCGGACAGCGCGAGCGGGATGAGCCGCCCCGGGTACGCGGCCGCCCACTCGTGGATGGTCCAGTCGTTGTACGCGCGATGGATCGCGCCCGCGAGCTCCATGTCGCCGCTCTGCACGAAGTACTGCCCACCGAGACCGGGCCACGACGAGAAGTTCATCCCCGCGAGGACGCCGTTGGCGTTCATGTCGCGAATGCGCTCGTGCACGTCGTAGGTGCCGGGTCGCACCTGCTCGAAGGTGCCGGGGTCGTAGCCCCACTCTTCGGGGACGCGGCCCATCACGGCGTTGAGGCCGAAGGTGGCGATCTCGTTGCCTTCGATGAGCCACGCGTCGGTGCCGTTGTCGCGCCGGATCACGCGCGGCGCGCGGTCCTTGTACTTCTCCGGCAGGTGGTCACGCATGAAATCGGCCATCGACGGCGGCTCGACGACGTGGTCGTCGACGCTCACCAGGATCATGTCGTCCAGTTCCATCGTGACTCCTCGTTCGCTCGGTTCGAACGGAGTCAGGTTGCCGCACCCGTCGGGCGCCGTCAAAAGGCGCTCAGTCGGCGGGGATCAGTCGGCGTCGTCGCCCGTGGCTTCGTCCTCGTCGTAGGTGAGGATCTCGCAGCGCACGACCTGCCAGGCGGGGAGCCCGGCGGCGATCGCGGCGTCGTGGAACACGAGCAGTCCCTCCTCGAGGACCTCGACCGGGCTGATGGTCGTGGTGTCGAGCGAGAAGCGTGCGCCGTACCGGTCGTGCTCGTCGCTCGCCGCTACAGCACCGCTGTACGGCTCGAGTGCCCGCTCGAAGACCGCGAGCTGGTCGTCGAACCCGTCGTCGGCGGTCGCGGGGTCACCCACCGCGTCGATGTCGATGGTCCACCCCTGCTCGCACTGCTCCATGACGTGGCAGCGTACGCGGCACCGCCGCGCTCAGACGGGACGGGGTTCGTCGGCGCGCGTCAACGACACCGGGATCGCCGACATGTGCGGCATGGCGTTGATCGACTGCGCGCCGCTCGACAGGCTGAGCAACCGTGTCGTGCTCGCGCCGTGCAGCAACGGGTCGTCGTCACCCGGGAGACCCCCGAAGCCGTGGGTCATCGAGAGCACGCCGCGGCGAAGCGTGGCATCGGCCTGCACGACGGCTCGGATGCTGCCGTGGGCAGAGGCGACCGTGACCAACGAGTCGGGCGCGAGCCCGAGCTCGTCGAGATCGTCGGCGTTGGCGAAGCACGGGTTGTAGGGGTGACGCGGGAGCCCGGGCACCCGGGTTCCCAGCGAGTTGATGGTCTCCTTCGTACGTCGGACCACGAGCCGGAAGGGCCGGTCGACGTCGTCGCCCGCCTCGCCGGCGAGTGCAGTCGCGAGCTCGTCGGCGACGTCGGGCGCCAGGAGGTCGAACCGGCCCTCGGCGCCTTCGACCGGTGGGCCGACCACGGGCGCGGAGAGGTGTTCGTAGACCTTCCCGTGCGGGTGCGTCTTCACCTCGTCGAACGAGACCCGCCCGCGCGTGGCCATCGACGCCAGGACCTCGTCGGTGGTCGGCACCGGCGTGCCGGGCGGGTAGTCGCGGCCGGCGAAGCTCACGGTGTGGCCGCCCGCCCATGCGAGGCGCAGCCAGAACTCCCAGTCGTCGATCGTGTCGGGCGGAGCGTCGACGACCGCGGGCGTGTACATCGCGAACGGCTCCTCGAACTGGTGCTCGAACGCGCGCGTGATGTCGGGACGCTCCAGGTGCATCATCGGCGCGATCACGTAGTGGGCGAGCTTCGCGGTCGCGCTCGGGAACGGGTCCACGGTGACGAGGAGCTCGAGCGACGAGAGGGCGCGGACCGCGAGCTCCTGGTCGGGGATGGCGGCGGCGGGGTTGCCACCCGACACGAACAGCGCGCGCACCCGGTCGGGCCCGGGCTCGAGGATCTCGGCCGGCAGCGACCCGGTCGGCAGCTGGTGCTTCAACGTTCCGAATCCGAGGCGACTCCGGTAGCCACGCTCCCACGTGCGGTCGGGCCCGATCGCCATCCCGGGGGGCGACTTCGGTGAGCCGAGCACCGCTTTCCCGGCGGTGACGTCGCCCTCGCGGGGGTACCGGCCGCACACGACGTTCAGCGAGCGGATCAGGTGCTCGGCGAGGTTGGAATCCGGGCCCATGTCGGGGCCGGTCCCCGAGAGCGCCATGCCGCGAGCGGCCTCGCCGAACATGCGCGCCGCAGCCTCGATGTCGGCGACCGGCACGTCGCAGCGGGCGGCCGCGACCCTCGGCGTCCACGGTGCCACGGCGGTGCGGAGGGCGTCGAGGCCGTCGACCCACCGCGACACGAACGCGTCGTCCTGCAGGCCGTCGCGGAGCAGCACATGGAGCAGCGCGGCGAACAGCGCGACGTCGGTGCCGGGTCGGAGCTGCAGGTGGAGGTCGGCCTGGGCGGCGACCTCGGTGCGGCGCGGATCGACGACGATGAGCCGCAGGCCGCGTTGCTTCGCCTCGTGGAGCCGGCGCAACGGGTCGTGGATGGGGAAGCCGGTGAAGTCGCCGCCCTGGAGCGACACGATCGGGTTCGTGCCGACGAGCATCCACACGTCGGCGGTGTCGAAGTCCTGGCGGCCCGCGGCCCACATGCCCATCCGTCCGTCGACGACCCACATCGCCGACTGGTCGATCGTCATCGTGCCGAACGACTTCGGTGATCCGACGGTGCGCCACCACGCGGCGGCGAACGGACCGGTCAAGGTGGCGAACGCGGCCTGCGTGCCGCCGAAGAACGCGACGGAGTTCGGGCCGTGCTCCTCGACGATGTCGCGCAGTCGTACGTTGATCTCTTCGATCGCCGCACCGGCCTCGATCGGCTCGTGGGCGTCGCCGACGCGCTTCATCGACGTGCGGTAGCGGTCGGGTGCGCTGAGGAAGTCGCCGATGTGGCGCCCCTTCGGGCACGAGAACCCTCGCGTGAGCCCGTTGTCGACGTCGCCGATCGCCCGCACGACCCGGTTGTCCTCCACGTCGACGACGAGGCCGCACGTGGCAGGGCAGATCCGGCAGTACGTCACGTGCTGCATCGGCGGCGAGGGTACCCCGGCCGGGCGGCGCCGGCCGCGTGATCCCGCTCCTTCGACGGGTTGGCGCGGGGTGCCCGCGTAACCTGCCTCCATCGACACCGGCGTCTCGTCCTCGACCGCATCACCCGCTCGGCTCCCGAGCCCGGCTGTTCCGTCGCGACCCGAGGGGTTCGAGCGGATCCGCACGTTGTGGCGACTCTGGCGCAACGAACGCGAGGATCCCGAGCCCTTCTACTCGCTGCTCGCAGCCGAGGCCGCCGACGACCTGGCGGATCGCTACGGCTCGTTGCACGGCCGCGTCATCGCCGACATCGGTTGCGGCCCGGGCTACTACGCGCGGGCGTTCGTGGCCGCGGGCGCGCAGGTCATCGCCATCGACGGCGCGACCGACGAGATGGGCGCGGCCGACGCGCCGCCGCCCGGTGCAGTGGTTGCCGACGCCGCGCACCAACCGCTGCCGACCGCAAGCGTCGATGGCGCGTTCTGCTCGAACCTGCTCGAGCACGCCCGCGACACCGACGGTGTCATCCGCGAGCTCGAGCGGATCACACGGCCCGGTGGTTGGGTGTACCTGTCGTGGACGAACTGGTACTCACCGTGGGGTGGCCACGACATGACGCCGTACCACCTGCTCGGTCCGGAGCGTGGTCCGAAGCTCTACGAGAAGCGTCACGGTCCGCCGCGCAAGAACCGCTACGGCGAAGGCCTGTTCGCGGTGCACATCGGGCCGACGCTGCGCCTGGTGGAGGCGCGGCCGGGGTTGCAGATCGAGCGCGTCGAGCCGCGCTACTACCCGTGGGCGTCGTTCATCATGCACATCCCGGGCGTGCGTGAGGTGCTCTCGTGGAACTGCGTGATCCGCTGTCGCCGCGTGTGAACTCCCGCGTGCAAGTGGCGCGCGTGAGTGTCAGACAGCTTCCCAGTGCCACGGCTCGGGGTTGCCGCCCCAGGGGCTCGCCCAATCAGGCAACACGAAGCCGAATTCCCAGCCGCGGAACGCGAGCCACCAGAAGCCCTGCGAATCGAAGGTGAGCTCGCGGCCTGCGTCTTCGAAGTCGACCGCGCGACCCCAGCCGTGCACGCTGGTGCCCGGCACCGCCGCGTTGCCGCACAGGTCGAACATGCACCAGTAGCCGCGCCACCACTCCTGCATCTCGTAGTCGCGGTAGCACGACGTGATGCGCGGGGGCTCGAACCAGGCGTAGCTCTTGGTCTCGGGCCACAACGCGACGCCGTCCGCGTGCGCGGCATCGAGCAGCGCCTGGAGGCGGGGCGCGACGTCGTTGACGATGCGGCACGTGGGCGTGATCGTGGTGAGCTCACTGTCGGGAGCCTCCCCATTTGCGAAGCACCCGGCGCCGGCGAGGGCGAGGATGACCGCGAGGAGAGCGACACGTCGCATCCGACGATGCTAAACGGTGTACCGACAGCACGCTGCCTTGGTGAGTGGGGGTCCAATGAAGTTCGGGCTCAACTTCACGCCCATCTACCCGACCGAGATGCGCGCCCTCGCGATGGCGGCCGACGACCTCGGCTACGAGTCGCTGTGGATCGGCGAGCACGTGCTGGTCCCCTTCGACGGGATCCCCGACGGCGACCGAGCCAACTTCCGCGCCGACTCGCGCTTCGTCGAGCCGTGGGTCGCGCTGTCGCACTTGGCGGCGGTCACGACGCGTGTACGTCTCGGCACGTGCGTGTCGGTCGTGCCGCTGCACTCGCCGGTGCATTTCGCTCGCGCGATCGCGACCGCCGACGTGCTGTCGGGTGGCCGCATCTCGCTCGGCATCGGTGTCGGTGTGATCGAGGCGGAGTACCGCGCGGTCGGGGAGGAGTTCCACAACCGCGGCGCGCGCATGGACGAGATGCTGGCGGTGATGGAAGCCCTCTTCACCGAGGACCGCCCCGAGTTCCACGGCCGCTTCTACGACTTCCCGCCGTCGGGCTTCGCCCCGAAGCCCGTGCAGCAACCCCATCCGCCGATCCTCGTGGGTGGCTTCGGGCCTGCGGCGTTCCGTCGTTGCGTCGAGGTCGGTGACGGCTGGTTCGGCGGCAGCCCGTCGCCCGAGGCTGCGAAGCCGATCATCGACGACCTGCAGCGCCGGCGGACGGACGCTGGTCGAGCGCGGCTCGAGATCACGCTGCTCACCGGATGGGGCGCGGGATACGACGGCGGGATCGTCGAGCGCTACGAGGCGATCGGCGTCGACCGCCTGGTGCTCACGCCGTGGACGAGCAGCCGCGCCGCGCGTGAGGGCATCGACGCGTTCGCCGAAGCCGCGGGGCTCTCGCGACCGGCGTCGACGCGGACGTAGTGCTCGCCGTTCAGAGGCGCGAGATCACGTCGTCGCCGAACTTCGTCAGCGCGTCGACGCCCTCGCGTGGATTCGTGAACGGCGTGACGAGCAACCGGGTCACGCCGAGGTCTTCGTAGCGGCGCACGTCGTCGACCGACGTCACGCGCACGCCGAACAGCGACACCTCGAACGGGCCGTCGCGACCGGCCTCGGCCCGGAGCTCGTGCAACGTGGCGAGGTTCGCCCGCAGCATCTCGTGATCCCGTTGTGCCATCGGCAACCAGCCGTCGCCGAGGAGCGCCGCACGGCGGATCGCGGCCGGGGAGTCGCCTCCGATGTGGAATGGCATGTGTTCCTGCACCGGTTTGGGCAGGAATCCCACC
Organism: Acidimicrobiia bacterium; assembly: GCA_040510575.1. Taxonomy (GTDB): domain Bacteria; phylum Actinomycetota; class Acidimicrobiia; order IMCC26256; family DASPTH01; genus DASUMF01. The sequence goes on from JBEVIU010000088.1 coordinate 7,254, forward strand.
GACGAGAACGCGAAGAACTCGCCCTCGTGCTCGATGAGCTCGTCGGTGAACAGGCGCCGGATGATCTCGATCGACTCGTCGACCCGGCGGCCGCGCGTCTCGAACGGGAGCTCCATCGCGTCCCACTCCTCCGCCAGCCAACTCGCTCCGATGCCGAACTCGACCCGGCCGTTGGAGACGAGATCGGCGGTCGTGAGCGCGCGTGCCGTCACGAACGGATGGCGCAACCCGATGTTGAACACGTTGGTGCCGAACCGGATGGTCGACGTCTGCGCCGCCAGCCACGCGAGCTGCACGAAGGGATCCCACGCCGGGGTCGACGCCGAGATCGGCGGCTCACCCTCGTGCGGGCTCCCCGGACGGCCGCTCATCTTCGCCGGCATGATGAGGTGCTCGGGCAGCCACACCGATTCGAAGCCCGCCTGTTCGGCGGCGACGGTGAGCTCCGCCCAGCGCTTCGGACCGACCTGCAGATGGAACCCGACCTTCACGACGACCCCGATCGATCACGGTGGCTCCGACGATCGGAGTCCGTCAGGGGTCGAACGTATCCCGCGGGACCGACGGTGTGACAAACTCCGGCGCATGGAGCTGCTGCGTGCCATGCGCACGACACCGGCGACGCGTCGCTTCACCGACGAACCGCTGCCCGACATCGTCCTCTACCGGATCCTCGAGCACGCACGTTTCGCGCCCAACGGCGGGAACCGCCAGGCGTGGCACGTGATCGCGGTTCGCGACGAGGGGGTCAAGAACAAGATCGCCGATCTCTGGGCCGTCGCCTGGACCGAGGACCACGCGTTCTACCAGGCGGGCCTCGTCCCGTTCGTGGCGTCGGAGGCCTACGAGCGCAACCCGCCGGGTCAGGCATCGGATCAGCCGGTCGACCTCACCGAAGCACGCAAGCATCCCCGCGAGGACGGCCCCGGCATGTCGCCTGCCGTGGTGCGCAGCGCGCCCGTCGTCCTGCTCGTGTGCGTCGACCTGACGCGTGTCACCGCCATGGACAGCGGTCTCGGGCGCCTCAGCATCTCCGGCGGCGGCTCGGTGTACCCGTTCTGCCACAACGTGCTGCTCGCGGCGCGCGAGCACGGCTTCGGCGGCTGCATCACGTCGGTGCTGGTGCGCCAGGAGCCGGCGGTGAAGGAGCTGCTCGGCATCCCCGACGAGTTCGTGCTCGGTGCGACCCTCGTGCTCGGCAAGCCCGAGAAGGAGATCACCAAGCTGCGGCGAGCGCCGGTGGAGTCGTTCGCCACCTATGACCGCTTCGACGGTCCGGCGATCACCGAGCCGTGATCGCGGTCACCCGCCGGACTCTTCGGGTGCGACGTATGGATCGATGTCGAGCGCGGATCCTCAGATGGAGACGAGGGCGTCCAGACCGGTCTGGAGACGGGTGACGGTCGACGCGAGGTGGTCGGCCCACCCGCTCAGGTCGTCACCGAGCACGGTCGGCGCAGCGCCGCGGCGGTCGCCCACGATGATCACCTCGTTCAGGCCGTCGGGGCCGGCGATCACCTCGTCCCACGTCGTGCCGGGCGGACGCGTTCGCGTGTCGCCCATCTCGAGCGTGGTCCCGCCAACGAGGGCAGTGCCCTCGAGCACGCAACGGAACACGTCGGAGTCGAAGGTCATCGCCGGTGTGGCGACCCCACCGGGAGGGGTGTGCTGGACGATGTACACCGGGCCGACGTCGTGCACGCCCATGATGCTCACCGCGACGCGCGCGTCGCCGACCGCGTCCCACGACTCGGCCTCGCCGAAGTTCGCGTCGATGTGCAGCTGCTTCGAGAACGGCTTGTCGATCGTGGTGACGAGGCCCTGCACGCCGTCGTCCTCGTCGGGGAGGATCACCGGGAGCAGGTCGCCGTAGTGCTGCTTCGTGCGCTCGAGCACTTCGGGGCTGCTGTACTGCTTGCGCAGCTCCGGGTTCGTGGGGCGCACACGGTGGCCGCGCCGGTCGGCGAACGAGATGATCCGCCAGTTGCCCTCCACGTGCGGCGCATCGCCGTCGGCGCCGTACGGACGGCCCGAGCGTTGCAGGCGGAACTCGCCGTGGTGGTAGCGCTCCTGGCCGACCCACAGCTCGCCCTTCATCACCACGCGGAAGTTGTCGCACGGGTGGCTGTGCGCCGGGGTGAGGTCGGCGTCACCGGCGAGCTGCTCGGGTGTCGACGGCGCGTCGTAGAAGAGCCCGATGAGCGGGCCGGCCACCGGATCGCCGATCGCAATCAGCACCGGCATGCCCGAACGCTCGTTGAGCGGCGCGGTGCGGTACGACAGGTCGAGCTCGTCGCCACCGAGGTCGAGGCCGAGGACTCCGATCACGTGCACCCCCAAGAGCGTTCGTCGCTGACAATGGTCGAGCATAGGGTGCCGCTCATGACCGGACTCTTGCAAGACCGCGCTGGGACCTCCCCGGGCGCCGGCGGCGCACCTGCCTAGCTGGGTCAGACGATCACGCCGTCAGCGCGCAACTGCGCGATGCGCGCATCGTCGTATCCGAGCATCTCGCGCAACACCTCGTCGGTGTGCTGCCCGACAGTGCATCCCGCCCCGAGGGTCGCGGTCCCGCGCGAGAGCCGCACGAGCTCGGTCGTGCGGACGTGCTCTTCGAAGATCGGGTGGCGCACCGTCGTGAGCATGCCGAGCTGGTCGCCGACGCCGCCGTCCGCGAAGAGCCCCATCGCGAGACCACCCTGCATCGGTGCGACCTCCGCACAACCGATCCCGGCTGCGCTGAGGCGTCGTTCCCAGTCGCCCGCCGACGCAGTCTCGAACACCCTGGCGAGCACGTCGACGAGCTCGTCGTCGTGGGACGACCGCGACGACGCGTCGCCGAAGCGTTCGTCGTCGACGAGATCGCCGGTGTCGAATTCGCCGGTGTCGAATTCGCCGGCGGCGAGCGCGTTGCACAGCCGGCCCCAGTCGCGTTCCCCGGGCGCGCAGAGCACGATCCATCCGTCGTTGGTCCGGTAGAGCCGGTACAGCGCGGAGAAGCCGTAGTGCTGTGGGTCGGTCACCGGCGGGTCGACGACGCCCTCGTACTCCACCAGCACGTCGCCGAGCGCGTGGCCCATCGTCGAGAACATCGATGTGAGTGTGGCCTGCCCGCCGTGGCCGCGGTCACGCGCGTAGAGACCGAGTGTCATCGCAGCCGCGACCGCGAGGGCGGCCATGCCATCGGGATGCCCGGGCTGCGGGCCGGTGAGCTGCAGCGTCGAGCGCTTGATCTCGTCGAGCTCGAGCGGCACGCCGACCGGCGCAGCACCACCACTGCGTCGCGCGAAGCCCGAGCCCGCAGCCACGGTCGGCGCGAACGCGGCACGGCCTGCGTAGGGCCCGTCGATTCCGTATCCGACACCGTGGTGGTACAAGAGGTCGGGGTTGAGGGCGAGCATCGCGTCGGCGTCGAGGCCCATGCGTTCGGCAACGCCGCCGCGGTAGCAGTGCAACACGACGTCGGCGCGCCGGACCAGCTCGACCGCGATCTCTTTGCCCTCGGGACGGTTGAGGTCGACCGCGATGCTCTTCTTGCCCTGGGTGACGCGGACTCCCGCCGACTCCGGCACCGGCATCTGGTACCGGATGGGGTCCCCGTCGAGGGGCTCGATCTTCACCACGGTGGCGCCCTGGTCGGCGAGCATCGCGCTGCCGAACGGCCCTGCGTAGAACGTGCCGAGGTCGATCACCAGCACGCCGTCGAGCGGGGGCGACGCCGTCGGCGTCGGCTGGAGCGGCGGCGCCACACGACGCGGCGGTCCCGCGCGCAGCTCGGCGCCGTGCTCGTCGAGCGTGGGGACGTGTCCGCCCGCGTCGCCGGGTGTGCGCGCCATCTTCACCAGCACGCCCATCTCGCGCACCGTGCCGAGCTCCGGGATCTCCACCTCGACCGTGTGGTGGTCGTGGACGATCTGCGGGTGGTCGAGGAGCTCGCGGCCACTGCGATACACCTCGGCGAACACGTCCTTCTCCGCGTCGAAGACCGCTTGCCATTCGTCGAGCGTCTTGGAGTGCACGGCCTCGAGCATCAACGACCACCAGGCGTCGCGCTCGTCGTCGTCGTCGCTGTCGTACGCGTCCTTCCACTCCGGGTCGGTCTGTGTCCACTCGAGCCCACACGCGCGGATGAAGGCCTGGAACTGGCGCGGTGTCGCGTGCGCGAACTGCAGCCAGCGTCCGTCCTTCGTGTACCCGTTGAGCAACCCGAACGACAGCCAGCTGGTCGGGATCATCCTGCCCGTGCTCGGACCGCCCATCGCGGTGAACGCGTCGGGGAAGCGATCGGCGAGGATCTTCATGAAGTACGACCAGGGATCCTGCGCCAGCATGCCCTGGACGAGCGTCGCGTCGACGCGTTGACCGTGACCGGTGCGCTCGCGCTGGTGGAGTGCGAGGAGCGTGCCCTGGATGGCGAGCAAGGCGCCCGAGAACGTCGCGCCGAAGGGAATCATCATCGTGGGCTCGCCGGGACGACCCGGGATGTTGCCGTACATGGATCCCGTCTTGGCCATCACGACGGCCTCGTGTGCCTTGAGGTGCGCGTACGGCCCGGTGTGGCCGAACCCGCTGATCGACGTGTACACGAGTCCCGCGTTCGTCGCGGCCAGCGCGTCGTATCCGAGGCCGAGCTCATCCGCGATCCCCGGGCCGAACGCCTCGACCACCACATCGCTTCCCGCGGCGAGTGATCGAGCGACTGCGAGATCCTCGGGGTCGCGCAGGTCGAGCACGATGCTCTTCTTGCCGCGGAGCCAGAACGGCCACGCCGCCATCGCGCGCAGCGGGCTCCCGCCCGGACGCTCGATCTGGACCACCTCGGCGCCGAAGTCGGCCAACAACAAGGTGGTGTACGCGCTGGCCAGGTTGCTCGAAAGATCGAGCACGGTCAGGCCGTGCAAGGGGCCTTGCTGGTGCTCCACCTGATCCCCGTTCATGTGCCCAGGATGCAATCGTCAATGTAACCCCGGCTCGCGACGTCGTCGCAGCGCTCCCGGTAGGCGAGCATCCCTCCGATGTACGGCATGAACACGCGGGGCTTCCCGGGGATGTTCGCACCGACATACCACGAGCTCGTGCTCGGATACAGCGTGTAACCGGCGACGTCGTTCACGTGCGCGACCCACGCGTCCTGTGCGTCGGTACGGGCCTCGATGGTGCGCAACCCCTCGGAGGTCAAGAACCCGAGCACGTCTGCGATCCAGTCGACGTGCTGCTCGATGTGGGTGATCACGTTGCCGAGCACCGAAGGGCTTCCGGGACCCGTGATGGTGAACAGGTTGGGGAAGCCCGCGACCATGAGCCCGAGGAACGTGCGCGGGCCTTCTGCCCATGCGTCGCGAAGCGTCCGACCGTCGCGACCGCGGATGTCGACCCGGAGGAGCGCGCCGGTGATCGCGTCGAACCCGGTCGCGAACACGATCGCGTCGAGCTCGTAGGACGCGTCGGCGGTGTCGATGCCGTGCTCGGTGATCGACACCAGCGGCTCGCGGCGCAGGTTGACGAGCTGCACGTTGTCACGATTGAACGTCGCGTAGTAGTCGATGTCGACGCACGGGCGCTTGGTGCCGAAGTAGTGGTCATCAGGGCACAGGTCGTCGGCGACCTGCGCGTCGAGCACGGTGGCGCGGATCTTGTCGCGGATGAACTCCGAGAACACGTCGTTCGCGTCCGCATCGACGAGGATGTCGGGATAGACCGCGATCACTCCGAGTCCGCCTTCGCCCCACTTCGCCTCGAACTGACGCTCGCGTTCTTCGACCGACACGCTCAGCAGCGGCGTCGGCGGCGGGGGAGTGCCGAAGAGCGCGCTGTACTTCCCGTCGGTCGCGTACCACTCGAAATTCTCGCGGACCCACTCCACCCGTGACGGTGACAGCGGCCCGTTGTGCGCGGGCACGCTGAAGTTGGCGGTGCGCTGGAAGACGGTGAGCGTCGCGGCCTGCTCGGCGATGGGCGGGATGGCCTGGATGCCCGACGAGCCGGTGCCGATGACGCCGACGCGCTTCCCCGTGAAGTCGACCGGGTCGTGCGGCCACTCCGCGGTGAAGTACACGTCGCCCGCGAAGTCGTCGAGGCCGATGAAGTCGGGAGTGCACGGCGCTGAAAGGCAGCCGGTGGCCATGATGCAGTAGGTGGCGGTGATGGCCGCGGCGGTGTCGGTGGTCAGGGTCCAGTCGCGTGCGTCGTCGTCGAACTCGGCGCGGGTGACGCGCGTCGAGAGGCGGATGTCGCGACGGAGGTCGAACCGGTCCGCGACGTGATCGATGTAGCGGAGCAGCTCGGGTTGCGTCGGATAGCGCTCCGTCCACTCCCATTCGTCGACGAGCTCACGCGAGAAGGAGTACGCGTAGAAGACGCTCTCCACGTCGCAGCGAGCGCCTGGATAGCGGTTCCAGTACCAGGTCCCGCCGATGTCACCGCCCGCTTCCAGCACACAGGCCGTCATCCCGAGCCCGCGGAGGCGGTGCAGCATGTAGAGGCCCGCGAACCCGGCCCCCACGACGACGGCGTCGTATCGCTCTGGTTCGTCACCGGCCCGGGCGCTCGCCGCCGTGCTCACGGGCGTGACCGTACCGGTGGTGCAGCGCGCTGGCCAGCGCCTCGCCTACGGTCAAGCAGTGCAGGTTCGGAGTCGATCAACAGTCGTGCGCAGGTTCCTTGCTACCGCTGCCACCGTGGCGCTCGGCGCTGGACTGCTCGCCGCGTGCGATCCGCCCCCTCCGCCACCGCCTCCACCGATCGCGCCGACGGCAACCGTGCGCGACCTGTCGGTGGGCGTCACGAGCCGCACCTTCACCGACCCGACGCGCGACACGCCCGCGTTCGGGTGGTGGCCCGGCTCGAGCGGTCGGATGCTCCCGACACGAATCTGGTATCCGACCTCCCGCGCGAACGCGCCGTACCCGCTGGTGGTGTTCGCGCACGGCTACGGAGTCGGCCCCGACGCCTATGCGACGCTGCTCTCACGCATCGCGAGCGCGGGGTACGTGGTCGCGGCACCGCTGTACCCCTTCCTCAGCGGATGGCCCGACGGCCCGACCGACACCTTCGACTGGGAGCAGAAGTTCGCCGACACCCAGTTCGTCACCGATTCGATGCTGCTGCTCAACGCGACCGACATCTGGGGCTTCGGTGGCTTGATCGACCCGGCGCGCATCGCAGTGGCGGGGCACTCCGACGGCGCGCTCATCTCGTTCGGCGACGGCTTTGTCGCGTGGCGCAACGATCCGCGTGTGCGCGCGGTCGTCTCCTACTCGGCGATCCTGAACGAACCGGACACGACCTACCAGCCGAACGGGCGCGCGCTGCTCCACATCCTGAGCGACCAGGACCCGTACAACGACTTCGGTGAGTCGGTGGCGTGGGATCACGACAACCTCGCCGATCCCCGCTGGACGATCGCGCTCTGGAACGCGACCCACGAAGGTCCCTACATGGATCCGTCGGACCCGCATTTCGGTCTGATCGTGAACGCCACGATCGACTTCCTCGATCAGGAGCTCAAGGGTGCGTCGACGTTCTGGATGTGGCTCGAGGTCACGACGCAGCCCGGGCTCGCGGCGTTCGTCTGACCTGCGTGTGACTATTCGGTGGGAACCGGCTCCCACCACTGACACCACCACTGCCCGCCCACCAGGATGCGCAACGTCGGGTGCCAGCAGTACGAGATGTCGTCGTCGGGATCGAGGTAGTAGAGGCAGTTGTCACACTGCTCCTTGCCCTCGTACGGATGTCCCTTGAGCACCGCGCGGTGGATGAGATCTTTGAGCTGGAGCCAGTTCTGCTCGTCGATCTCCTTGGGCTCGGGCGGCGGGATGTCTTCGTAGGTCGCCATCGCAGCAATCTACCCAGCGCGCCGCAGTTTCACGTCGGTGCGCGAGTTCGCACACCGCGCGCGCTACGTTCCGCTGAATGAAGCTGATCACCGTTCGTCTCGTCGTCGTCACTGCACTCGCATTCGCCGCGCTCGGCAGCGCTGCAACGTCCGCCAGCGCCGCGCCGCGGCCCGCGGCAACCGCAGCCGCGTCGGCAATCACGGTGAAAGCCGGCGTGAACACGGTGAAGGACCCGAACGTCGCCGTCACCGAGTTCCTGCCCGAGGTGGTCACCATCGCCAGCGGCACGAGCGTCACGTGGTCGTGGGCCGACACCATCGAGCCGCACTCGGTCACGTTCTTCCCCACGGGTACCACGCCTCCGCCGCCGGGCTCCGACGAGGCGCTCTTCGCCCCGACGCCGGGCTCGTCGTACTTCGGCACGGCACTCGTGAACAGTGGTCTGCAGCCGCAAGGCGACGCGCCGCCGCCCGCGTTCTCGGTCTCGTTCCCCGAAGCCGGCGAGTTCACCTACTACTGCGTGATCCACCCGAACATGACGGGCACGGTGAAGGTCGTCGCTCCCGACCAGAAGTACGACACCGCGGCGGCGGTCACCGCGCGCGGCAAGCGGGAGGCGCTGCGCTGGACCGCGGAGGGTCTGGCCGCGAAGAAGAAGCTGGAGAGCACGAAGCCCGTGCGCACCAAGGCCTCCGACGGCACGTCCACCTGGGACGTGGCGATGGGGGCCACCACCGAGCACACCGACGTGCTGGCCTTCGCACCTGCGCCCACGAAGATCAAGCACGGCGACAGCATCCGCTTCGTGAACAACTCGCAGGCGCCACACACCGGCACCTTCCGTGGCAGCCAGGCCGGGATCGTCGATCCGACCGCACCCGAGACGAGCACGCCGATCCCCGGCCCGTCGCCCCAGACGCTCAACGCCACCGATGTGTTCAACACGGGCGAGCTCGCACCCGACGCGGGGAGCCCCGCGCCGCCGATCGAGGCCCGCAGCTTCACGTTCGTGGTGCCGACGGCGGGGAAGTATCCCTTCTATTGCATCCTCCACCTGCCGAGCGGCATGGCCACCAACCTGCAGGTCTCGTGACATGTCGCCGTTCGAGGACCGGTGGGAGGAGACCGACCGCCGACTGCGCGACCAGCTCACGCCCGCGCTCCTCGACGGCGACATGTTGGAGAACTCGCTCGCCGGGGAAGGTCAGCTCGCGGGTCTCGAGTCGCTGGTCGCCTTCCTGACCTCGACGAAGCCCGACATTCCGTAGGCGAAATGGCCAGGGAGGTGGCACGCGTAGAGCACCTCACCCGGTTCGTGGAACACGAACGTCGTCGACGCACGTCCTGAGGCCGGGACCGACACCTCGCCCGGGCGCGGTGCGTGTGCAGGCTCCGTGCCGTGCTCGTGGACGGCGTGCACCGTGCCGTCACCGACGATGAGCTCGTGACCGATCGGGTCGTGGTTCACGACCACGAAACGAACCTCCGTGTGCGGTCGCACGATCACGCGGTCGGGCTCGAACCGGCTGTGCTCGATGTCGAGGCGCACCGTGACCGGTCCCGGCCCGAGCACACCGTCGTCGCTCGCGCCCGCCCCGGGCTGGGTCAGCACCAGCGCCACGCTGGCCGCTGTCACCACAGCGAGGAGCCCGGCGGCGGCGATCACGAGTCGACGTGGCGCGGCGATCACGCGACCACCGCCCCGACTCGCGCCCAGGCCGGGAGGGACACACCGGTCGTGACGGCGAGGTCGCCGCGCAGTTGCGCGGCACGGGCGCGCACCTGCAGGTGGGTGAGCCACATCTCGTCGGGCACCCAGTGCATGCCGTTGTCGGAACGCAGGTCGTCGAGCAACGACGACGACGCCGCTTCGCTGCGCTCGACCGTGAGGTCACGCGCGTCGGCGTGCATGAGTGGAGTGGTGTCGGTCAGCAGGAACACGTCGGCATCGACGACCGTCGACCGCTCCAGCCCGAGCGACAAGATCCGCAGCGGCACCCACGGCTCGTCGACCGGGATGGTCAGCATGATCGGCGTGCCGTCGCCGCTGTTCTGGCCGAGGTCGCGTGCGCGCGTCGCGTCGAAGCGCGCGGCCATGAACACCTTCGACTGATGGGAGTAGTGGTCGAGGACCTCGGGCGCGTCGGGGGTGAGCAGGAAGCCGTGCTCGATCGCCCACGCGCCCACTTCGTCGCCACCACCGCGCAGGATCGTGATGTCGAGCGCGTCGATCTTCGTCTCGAGCAGCACGTCGGCCTTGGCGACCCCCGCGGCATCGCTGGCCACCTGGGCCTCGAAGACGGGCTCCACTTCTCGAGCCAGCCGTTGCAACGTCCAGTCGCCACCCCGCTGGACCTTCGTCGGCACGCCGGGGAGCGGGACGATCGACCCGACCTCCTCACCCTCGCCGGTGAACGCGAAGCTGGTCACGTAGCGCTCGACACCGTCGTGGTACGCGGCGAGCGTGACGGTGCGCGTGAGTTGGATGGTGCCGTTCTCGCCCACGAGCCCACCGCACGCGCCGGCCGGGCCTGCGCCCAACAGCACGGCCGTGATCGCCGCGCTCAGGAGTGTCGCAACTCGTCGCATCTCGGGTCCTCTCCTTTGGAGTCGGTCCCGAGTGAGACGAGCGCGCGGTCGTGCGTGGTTCCCGCCTGGTGCAGATCGCCGGGGTGCAGATCGCCGGGCTTCAGGATGCGGGGTTCAAAAATGCGGAGTTCAGAAACCGCCGATGGCGTCACCGATGAGCTTGACGCCGATGATCAGGCAGAGCACCGCCATGATCGCCGCGTTGTGCACGCCCATCCACGTCTTGAGCGATCCGAGCAGCGCGGGTGCGCGATCGCCCATGGCAAAGTAGATCACCACGGGGATGGCCACGCCGATCGTCGCGATCACCGTGAACACGGCGTAGGCCACGGCCTGGTCGGTGCCCGAGATCCCGCTCTGGCCGACGACGGTGGCGGCACCGACCGCGAGGAGCAGGTTCTTCGGGTTCACCGCCGCGAGGACGACGCCGGCGCCGAGGGCCTTGACGGGCGAGAAGGAGTCGATCGCGGCCATCCACTTCGGCATCGGCGCCTCTTCGCCCGGGTGAGACCGGCCCCGCCACTGGCGCAGCGCCACCGAGAGCAGCCCCACCCCGAGGAGCAACTTCACCCAGGACACGCCGGAGGTGGAGTCGCTGCTGCTCGCTTCCGCCCCGCCGGCGATGGCGAGCACGATCACGCCGATGGCCGCGAGGCCCACGATCCAGCCGAGCACGAACATCGGACCGTTCGCCCTCGCGCGGGGGGTGACCAGCATGAGGACGACGGCGATGATCGGGATCGGACTGATCGCCACGCCCACCGCCAGCGGCAGGATCTGTCCGATCGCGTCGCGCATGAAGAAAGCCCCCCTCGAGTCGGTGCATGGTAACTGCACCGGCCCGAGGAGGGCCCCCTCTCGTTCCTTGGCCCGCAGGGCCTGACGGAGAGGTCTGGCTAGATGCCGCCGAAGTCGACGCAGACCCAGAGGCGGCCGTCGCCGGAGCGGAAGTACCCGACGCCGGCGATGTTGAAGTTGCGGCTGAGGATGTTGTTGCGGTGGGCCGTCGAGCCCATCCACGCCACGAGCATCTGATCGGCCGTCATGTTGCCCGGCCCGACGAGGATGTTCTCGCCCAGGGTGTAGTAGTTCGCGTAGTACGGATCGTTGAACAGCCGGTCCGACAAGTTCTGGTGGGTGAACCCGGCGGTCGTCGCCATCGAAGCGGCCCACACGGTGGCGAGCCAGCCCAGCTTGGGGCTGTTGGTGAGGCCAGGAACGCCGGCGAGCCACCGCTGGAAGTTCATGCCGTCGAGCACTTGGTGCTGGAGCGGATCCGCGGGCGGTGTGCCCGGCGTCGAGTCGGCAAGACAGCCGGCCGCGCTCAGCGCAATGGTTGCGACAGCGACCAAGATCGCCACTCGCCGCTTCAGGTTGGTCATGGCTCGCATGTGAACTCCCCGTCGTCACTCTCTGCGGTCAAGGACTTGCATCGGCATCTGACCCGGCCGTCCTTGAGTGTGACGACGGGCCTTTCCCCTGCCCCGTCTGGCATCTTCGATGAGAAAGGTCCGAATTGCGGCGTGCGCGCATCACCAAAAGGGCGACGCGTGAAGCGGACGAAGCTAGATGACACGGCCGAGCGAGTCCCAGTCGCGATGATGAGCCCTACTCACGAGGGCGACAGCGATGTGGAAGCCGACAATCAGGGGACTCCTCGCCCGCAAGGTGCGCCTCGTGCTCACCGCGATGGCGGTGCTCCTCGGCGTGAGCTTCATCAGCGCGACGTACGTGCTCACCGACACGGTCAAGGACGCGTTCGACTCGGTGTTCGCCCAGACGCTGACCGGCGTCGATCTCAGGGTCCAGGGGGCGCGGCCGCTCGGGCAGGGTGATCCGCAGCGGGTCCCCGAGTCGGCGCTCGCTGACGTGCGCGCGGTGCCGGGGGTGGCCCGCGCCGAAGGGTTCGTCGACGGATACGCCCAGTTCGTCGGGGACGACGGCGAGAGCATCGGGGGCGGTGGCCCGCCGACGTTCGGCGCGTCGTGGGTGAACGGCGGCCCGTTCGAGCTCGTCGACGACGGCGTGAGCCGAGCGCCACGCCGGAGCGGCGAGGTCGCGATGGACGCCGGCACCGCGAAGGAGCACGGCTTCGAGGTGGGCGACCGCGTGCGCGTGCTGCTCGACGGACCGGCGCGCGAGTTCGAGATCGTCGGTCTCTTCGGCTTCGGTGACCGCTTCGACTTCGGTGCGGTGACGTTCGCGGCCTTCGATCTCGACACCGCGCAAGAAGCGTTCGACGCGCGCGGCTCCCTCGACGGGATCTACGTGCAACGCGAGCCCGGGGTGTCGGTCGCGCAGCTCCAGCACCGTCTCACGCGTGAGCTCGGCCCGAGTTACGAGGTGCTCACCGCGTCGGAGGCCACGGAGCAGGTCGGCGAGACCGTCCGTGGCTTCCTTGGTTTCTTCACGCTCGCGCTCCTCGGCTTCGCTGCCATCGGCGTGGTCGTCGGCGCGTTCGTGATCTTCAACACCTTCACGATCCTCGTCGCGCAACGCACCCGCGAGCTCGGGCTGCTGCGGGCGATGGGAGCCACGGGTGGGCAGGTGATCGGGTCGGTGGTGCTCGAGGCGCTCCTGGTCGGAGTGGTTGCCTCGGCGATCGGCCTGGTGGTCGGGATCCTGCTCGGCATCGGCTTGTTGGAGCTCCTCCGCGGTCTGGGGCTGCAGCTCCCGGAGACCAGCACGGTGTTGCTCGGCCGCACGATCGTGGTGTCGCTCGTCGTCGGGATCGTCGTGACTGTGGTGGCGTCACTCCTGCCGGCGTTGCGGGCCGCGCGCGTGCCGCCGATCGCGGCGATCAACGAGGTCGGGACGCGTGCCGTCGGCAGCATGACGCGCCGACTCGTCGTGGGGACGGCGATCTTCGCGGTCGGCGTCGCGATGGTGGTGATCGGGTTGGTGCGCTCCGAATCGGTGACCGGGATCTTCGAGCAGGTCCAGGTCGTCGCGGTCGGTGCGTTCCTGCTGCTCGTCGGCGTCGTCGTGCTGCTGGCCGCGGTCGCGCGCCCGGTCGCCGGTGCAATCGGTCGACCGTTGCGCGCGCTGGGCGTGAGTGGAGTGCTCGCACGGGCAAATGCCATGCGCAACCCGCGCCGTACCGCGGTCACGGCGTCGGCCATCGTGATCGGGCTCGCGCTCGTGGGCCTCACCGCCACGTTCGGCGCGTCGGCGAAGGCATCGGTTCGTCGCGACACCGCGGCCGGGTTGCGGGCCGACTTCGTGGTGAAGGCCGATGGCTTCGCCGGCTTCTCGCCCGAGGTCGCCGATCGGCTCACCGCGCTGCCCGCGGTC
>JBEVIU010000089.1:0-10615 GCA_040510575.1 Acidimicrobiia bacterium
ATCGTCGTCGGAGCTGACCGCCGTCCAGCGTCCCGACTCGAAGGTCACCTCGACGTAGCCGCTCGCCCCCGGCGCCAGGGTCGAGACACCGCCGTTGAGGAGCACGGGAGCCGTCCCGCCCGGGAACGCGCCGGTCTCGAAGAAGGCGTCGACCGCGGCGTCGACCTGCTCGAAGGTCGCCGAAGCGTCTTCGTACTTCGCCAGCGTGAGGTCACGCGGGCCGGAGCCCGTGTTGGTGACCTTGATCCAGCCGTTCTTCGGGAGGCCTGCGGACGGGAGGGTGATCCCGGCTTCGCTCAGCTCGACCTCGCTGACGCCGTCGGTCGGCGGCTTGAGCGTCGACTTCGATCCCTTCACATCGAACACCTTCACCATGCCGTGGGCGACGTGCGGTACTCCCTCAGGATCGGGCACGAAGCAGAGCAGGCCGTAGTGGCCGGCCTTCAGGCTGGCGATGTTGGTGGTCGACACGCCGCCCGAGAGGAGTCCAGGCGTCCCCCCGATGTTGAAGCCCTGACCAGTGACGAGCTTCTCGACCGCCGCGTCGTCGTCGCTGAGCATCGCTTGCTTGAGCTGCTTGTCGGTGACGCTGGGCTTGAGCTGGATCACGACCACCATGTGGATCTCGACGCCCGCATTGTCGAACACGATCTCGACGTTGCCGGGCTTCGGCGACCCGGAGAGCTTGTAGGTGTACTCACCCGCCGTGACGGTGAGCTTGTTCGAAGTGGCAGCAGTGGCAGCCGATGTGGTGGCGATCGTCGCCGGGATCGCCAGCAGCGCGGCTGTTCCGACGGCGACGAGCGCGGTGCGCACTCGAGTGATGATCACTGTTCCTCCAGTTTCGTGTGGTCGGTCGAGCATCGAAGACGGGCTCCGTGCCCTGCTTCGTCAGCTGATGTCGAACTCGCCCTTGAGGCCCTTCGTGTAGTCGTCGTCCGGCGGGTCGTCGCCGTCGGTGCTCAGGTAGCCGTAGTGACCTGCGGGCAGCTCCCACTGCAGGTAGGCCATCCCCCCGGGCGCGACCGTCGACACCCCGCCGACGAGCACACCGGGCGCCGTACCTTCGGCCGTGCCGGTGTTGAAGAACGCGTTGAAGTACGTGTTGGCGTCGTCGAGGGTCTTGCCCGTCTCGAGCTTCACGAGCTGGAAGCCGTGTGGCGCGTCACCCTCGTTCGTGACCTTCAGCGTGATCTGCTTCGGCGCCGCACCGTCGGGCACCTCGATGGCCGTGTCGGTGAGCGTGACGTCGGCGACGCCGTCGGTCGGGGGCTTGAAGCTCGACTTCGAGCCCTTGACGGTGACGACCTTGAACATGCCGTGCGCGAAGTGATCCTCGCCGTCGGGAGCCGGGACGAAGCAGGCGACCAGGTAGGTGCCGGCCTTGACCTGGGTCAGCGTCGTGGTCTTCTGGTCGGGGCCGACGAGGGCAGGGGTACCGCTGACCGGGTCGCCGGTGAAGAGTTTCGACACCGCGTCCTCGCCCTTGGCAGCCGCCGCCTTGACCTGCTTGTCCGTGGTCCCCGACTTCACCGGGAACACGATCATCATGTGGTCCTCGACGCCGCCGTTGGCGAAGTTCCACTGCACCCAGCCCGGCTGCGGTGCACCCTTCACCGTGTAGGCGTACTCGCCGGCCGTGAGCGTGATCGCGTTCGACGACGCCGCCGTGGCGACGGAGCCTGGGGTCAACAGCGCGGTCGTCGCGGCGAGCAACGCCATCACGAGCGTCGCGCCGGTCAGGCGCGTGGTTCGACGACGGGTCGTCACAGGTGGTCCTTTCACGGTTGATCGGGGCATTGAGGGCGTGACCGGCTGCGCCGGCTTCGTGCATCGTGCGCTCGCGCGGCAGGCCCGACAACGGGGGTGGCACCACCACGCGGCGTCGTGCTCCCACTCCACACGACGGGACGGCACCCTACGCGAGCGCGGTCCGGAATCTCTGGCAGTGCGGCCGGGTGTGGCGCGACGTTCAGGCCAGCTTCCAGGCCGACTTCACCGACGCGCCGGTGACCTTGCCCTCGGCCTTGAGCTTCAGAAGGTGTGCGTGGACCTGCCAACCGGCCGCCTCGACCAGCTTCGGGTGCAGGTCGGCGTCGCCGTAGAGCGCGGACACGATGTCGCCGATGCGCGCCGGACCGCCCTTGAGCGTCCGCAGCACCTGGCGCTCACGGTCCTTGCGATGTGCGATGTAGTCCTGCACCACCACGCGCGGCTCCTCGATCACGTCGCCGTGACCCGGACACAGTCGCGCCAGACGAAGCCGCTCGATGCGCGCCAGGGTGTCGAGGTACTCCCGCATGTCGCCGCCCCTCGCGGGGTTCACGACCGAGTACATGCCTTCGAGCACGGTGTCGCCCGTGAACAACACCCGCTCCTCCTCGAGCCGGAAGCACAGGTGGTTCGGCGCATGGCCCGGCGTGTGGAGCACCTCGAGGCCGAACTCGGTGCCTTCGACGGTGTCGCCCTCGCCGATGGCGCGATCGGGAACAACCGACGAGTCCTTGTCGGTGCGCTTGCCGTATGCGAGCACCTCGGCGCCGGTGGCCTCGACGAGGCGGCGCGTCCCGGGGTCGTGGTCGGGGTGCGTGTGCGTGAGCAGCACCCAGCGCACCCGTTCGCGCATGGAGGCACCCACGATCGCATCGATGTGACCGGCGTCGTCGGGACCGGGGTCGATCACCGCGACCTCGTCGATGCCGACCAGGTACGTGTTGGTGCCGGGGCCGGTGAAGGGACCAGGGTTCGGGGCGACGATGCGGCGCACCAGGGGCGACAGTGCGCTCGCCACACCGGGCGTGAGATCGGGCACGTCAGCCCCTCCGCCGTGAAGAGCGGCCGTGGCGTTCCACCTGGACAGTGTAGATGCGGTCCGAGCGGGCCGGGCGCGGCTCTACGCTGCCGAACGATGGACCCTCGACGCGCGCTTCCCTCCGTCGAGGCGGTCGCGCACGAGCTCGTCGGGTTGCCGCATCCGCTGCTCGTCGACTGTGCGCGCGAAGCAGTCGACCGCGCCCGTGCCCACGCTGCGACCGGTGAAGCGATCGACGCCGCGTCCGTGATCGCCGACGCCGCCGCACTCGTGGCGACGCGCCAGGAGGCTGTGCTCCGACCACTCGTCAACGCGACGGGCGTGCTGCTGCACACCAACCTCGGCCGCGCACCCATCGGCGCTCAGGCCTTGGCCGATGCAGCGGTGATCGCGACCTCGTACTCCAACCTCGAGTACCGCGTGCGCGACGGTTCCCGTGGTTCGCGCCACGAGCACGCCGGGGCGCTCCTGGCCCGCGCCTGCGGTGCCGAGGCAGGCATCGTCGTCAACAACAACGCAGCGGCGGTGATCCTCACCCTCGCCGCGCTGGGACGTGGCCGCGACGTCGTGGTGTCGCGCGGCGAGCTCGTCGAGATCGGCGGCGGGTTCCGGGTGCCCGAGATCATGGCCGAGTCGGGTTGCCGGCTCGTGGAGGTCGGCACGACCAATCGCACGCGGCGACGCGACTATCACGACGCGCTCACGGCCGACACCGCGCTGGTGCTCAAGGTCCACGCGTCGAACTACCGGATGGTCGGCTTCGTCGAGACCACGTCGATCGCCGAGCTCGCGTCGCTCGACGTCCCGGTGATGGTCGACGCCGGATCCGGGCTCCTCGACGACACCACACCGTGGCTCAGCGAGCCGCCCGCGTGGCTGCACGACGAGCCGGGTGTGCGACAAGCGGTCGATGCGGGTGCAGCACTCGTGACGTTCTCGGGCGACAAGCTGCTCGGTGGGCCGCAAGCCGGGATCATCGTCGGGCGTGCGGAGGCCGTCGCAACCGTCGCGCGACACCCGCTGGCGCGTGCCATGCGCGCCGACAAGGTCACCCTCGCGTTGCTCCAGACCGTCGCCACTGCATACCTCGACGGCGACACGAGCTCGATCCCGTTCTGGCGCATGGCGACGATCACGGTCGACGACCTGCGCGACCGGGCCGAGCACATCACGCGCGCAGCGCCCGGCACCGAGGTCGTCGACACCGAGGCGGCCGCCGGCGGCGGATCGCTCCCCGGGCTCACGATCCCGTCGGTCGGCATCGCGCTCGACGGCGGGGCACGCTCAGCCGCGCAACTCACGGCACGGCTGCGCGCGCACGACGTGATCGCGCGCATCGTCGCCGATCGGGCCGTGTGTGATCTCCGCACCGTCGATCCGGTCGACGACGCGGTGCTGATCGCTGCCGTGCGAGCCGTCACGGCGGGCTAGTGCGAGCGACGATGCGCACCGTCGCCACCGCGGGTCACGTCGATCACGGCAAGTCGTCGCTCGTGCTCGCGCTCACGGGCACCGATCCCGATCGCCTGGCCGAGGAGAAGGCGCGCAACCTCACCATCGACCTCGGATATGCCTTCACCACGTTGGCGAGTGGTCAGGTCGTCGGCTTCGTCGACGTGCCCGGTCATGTCCGGTTCCTCAAGAACATGCTCGCGGGGGTCGGCGCGGTCGACGTGGCGCTGCTCGTCGTCGCGGCCGACGACGGCTGGATGCCCCAGACCGAGGAGCACCTGCGCATCCTCGAGTTGCTCGGCGTGACCGATGGCGTCGTCGCGCTCACGAAGGCCGACGCGGTCGACGCCGACACGGTCGAGCTCGCGCAGCTCCTCGTCGCCGAACGACTCGCCGACTCCACGTGGGCGCACGCACCTCTCGTGGTGTGCGACTCGTTGAGCGGGCGCGGGCTCGCCGACCTCCGCGCGACCCTCGATGCGGTGCTCGCTGCCGCCCCTCCGGTGGCCGACCGTGGTCGCCCGCGGCTCTGGGTCGACCGCTCCTTCGCCGCGCGCGGTGCGGGCACGGTCGTCACCGGAACGCTCGCGGGTGGCCCGCTCCGCACCGACGACGAGCTGACGATCCCGCGCACTGGTCAACGGGTGCGAGTGCGCGGCATCGAGAGTGGGCACCAGTCGGTCGACGTCGTCACGCCCGGCGCGCGGGTGGCATTGAACCTGGTCGGCGCGGAGTATCGGGAGCTCGAACGCGGCGACGCACTCGTGCGCGCCGCCGACTGGGTGATCGCGACGGTCGTCGACGTAGAGGTCGCCCCTCTCGACGGCATCGAGCTCCCGCGCGGCGAGCTGCTCGCGTACGTCGGGTCGGGCGAACACCACGTCCGGCGTCGGGCCCTCGATCCCGGGGGTCGCTACGCGCGGCTCCAGTTCGCCGCGTCGGTCGCGGTCGCGCCGGGCGACCACTTCATCCTGCGCGACTCGGGCAGCGAGCGGACGCTCGGCGGCGCCACCGTCGTCGACGTCGATCCGGCCTCCCGCCCGCGCGACGCGGCCGCGCACCTTTCGTTGCCGCTCGGCCCGAGGCTGATCGCCGCCCACGGCTGGCTCACGCCCGACGAGCTCGCCCGGCGAAGCGGCCTCGGCCCGACCGACGCCAGTGCGCTCATCGGATCGCTTGAGGCCGACGGCGCCGCGGTTCGCGTCGGCGCGTGGTTGGCCGATCCCAGCGTCGTCACCCGCCTGACCACGCGCGCACGCGAACTCGTCACCGAGCGCCACGCGACCCAGCCGCTCGACGCCGGACTCGAGCTCGCAACCCTGGCAAGCGGGTTGGGGGTCGACCTGGCCCGAGTGCGCGCGCTGCTCGAGCGCACCGACGGGCTCGTGGTCGACCGCGACGTCGTCGCGAGTGTCGACCACGTGGTGCCCGGCACGCATTCACCCGCTGGACTCGCCCTCGTGCAGGCGCTCGACGCGCAACCGTTCGCGCCACCCGACGACGTCGTGGCGACTGCCGATCCCGCGCTGGTGCGCGCGTTGGTGCGTGACGGCACCCTCGTCGACGTGGAAGGAACCATCTTCACGCGCGCCGCCGTCGACCGCGCCCGAGCCATCGTGCGCGCGGAGCTCGCGGCCTCAGGTTCGGTGACCGTTGGCGCAATGCGCGACAAGCTCGACAGCACTCGCAAGTTCGTGGTGCCGTTGCTCGAGCACTTCGACCGCGAGGGTGTCACCCGCCGACGGGGCGACGCGCGGATCGCCGGCCCCACCGCCGGTTGAAGGGCGGCTGAGTCGCGGCGAGGGGCATCCGCCCGTCAGCGCAGGGCAGCCGCCTGGCGGGCTCGGCGCTCCGACTCGTTGAGCCCACCCCAGATGCCGTGCAGCTCACCGATGCCCATCGCGTACGTGAGGCACTCCTCCCGCACGGCGCACTGGAAGCAGATGGCCTTCGCGCGCCGCTCACGGGCGTCGCGATCATCACGACGCTCGGCCGTGGTGGGCGGGAAGAACAACGAGGTCTCAGGGCCGCGACAAGCGGCCCGATCTCGCCAGGTGTCGAGCGTACGAACGGCCACGGGGACCCCCTCCTTTGCCGTCGGCGCGCAAGCTACCCCGGGTCACGACCCACGACAAGAGGTGAATTTCGCACGCGATCAGCCCGGTTTGCGAGCCCGATCGCGGTAGTCGCGGGCGGCACCCTCGAGCGGCTCGACTTCGAGCACGAGCCCTTCGACCGCCACGACCTTGGCGGCACCGCCGGCCAGGATCGGTGTCGCCCGGTTGGTGCGGGCCCGCCACCGGGCGCCGCGGATCACCACCACACCCTCGGGCGCGACGTCGACCTCGGCTTCGCCGGTCTCGCCGATCATTCCCTCGCGCCCGACGGTCGGTGTCGAGAACCGCGCGCGGATCATCGCGGTCATGCCGCCGATCATGAAGAGCAGCATGCCGCCGCACACCACCAGCAACACCCACCACGGCGGCCCGAGCGCGGAGGACCCTCCGTACAGGAACAACGAACCCACGCCGAGCGAGGCGGCGGCCACGATCGTCCAGAAGCCGAGGGACCCGGCCTGCGCGTCGATCGCGAATCCGAGCGCGGCGAGCAGGAGCAGACCGAACGCCCACCCGTTCACCGGCAGGTACGAGAACCCGACGAACGCGCCGATCACGCAGATCGCGCCGACGAGGCCGGCCAGGCCGATCGACGCGGTGTAGAACTCGAACACGAGCAGGCCGAGCCCGGCGACGAACAAGAAGTAGGCGATCGACGGGCTGATGAGCCGGTGGAGCAGCTGGCCCTCGAGGTCGAGCCGGTTGAAGCGCACTTCCTGATTGGGCTGACGGCGACGGTCGCGGCCTTCGCCGATCACCTTCGCGGTCGACAACTCCACGTCGCCCGCGGCAGTCTCCACGGTCGTGCCGTCGAGCTGCACGATGAGCTCGCCGATCGTCGGGCGGACGCCGTTCGTCGCGCCGACCTGCTTCGCCGCCGTCGAGCCGAGGCGCACGCTCGCGAGCTTGCGTGCGCCGTCGGGGTCGCGCCCGTTGCGCGTCGCGAGTGTCGCGAGCTGGTCGGCGACCTGGGCGCGGGTCGACGCACCGGGTTCGTCGAGGCGAACCGGATACGCCGCACCGGCGCCGGATCCGGGCGAGATGTAGGCGAGATGCGCAGCTTCGAGCAGGAGCGTGGTCGCCCCCTTCGCGTCGGCACCCGACGGCCCGACCCACACCGCCACGGGAACTCGGGACCGTTCGATGGCGCGCACGATGTCGCGCACGCCGGCGTCGATCGCACCCGACGAGTCGAGTTGCAACACCAGCAGCGTCGACTTGCGTTCGTTCGCCTGCTCGATCGCGTCCATCACGAGCGACTCGTTGGGCGGGTCGAAGTATCCCTCGACCTGTACGACGTCGATGCCGCGCTGCCCGACGTTGGGCTCCGCGCCGAACGACGACGCGTCGAGGACGAGCGTCAGACAGGCGAGCGCGAGTGCCGCGCACGCGCCGAATCGCCGGAAACGGCGGTTGGAAGGGACTCCCGTAGCATCCTTGGCCATGGACCTCGAGCGCTTCTGCGCGACCTCCAGGGTCGTGATCGTGGCGGGCAAGGGCGGGGTCGGGAAGACCACGGTAACGGCGGCGATGTCCGTAGCTGCAGCCCGGGCCGGGATGAGCGTGCTGATCGTGGAGGTCGAGGGCAAATCGGGGCTCGCGGCGTGCTTCGGGCACCCGCCCCTCGCCTACGCCGAGGCGGAGTTGCGCCCCGGCGTGCGGGCCCGCACCCTCACCCCCGACGACGCGCTCGTCGAGTACCTCGAGGACCACGGGTTGCGTCGGATCAGCCGCCGCCTCGCGAGCTCCGGCGCCCTCGAGGTGGTCGCCACGGCCGTGCCCGGCATGAAGGACATCCTGGTGCTGGGCAAGGTGAAGCAGCTCGAGCGGGGCGGCGTGGCCGACCTGATCCTGATCGATGCGCCGGCCGCCGGGCATGCCGTGTCGTTCCTGCTCTCGGCTCAGGGGCTGCTCGACGCGGTGCGCGTCGGGCCGATCCGCAAGCAGGCGGCCGACGTGGTCGAGCTGCTCACCGATCCAGCGCGCTGCCAGGTGATGCTCGTGACCCTGCCCGAGGAGACCCCGGTCACCGAGCTCGTGGAGACGGCGTTCCAGATCGAGGACCGCGCCGGGCTGGCCCTCGGGCCGGTGGTGGTCAACGGTTGCGTGCCGAGCATCGCGGGGCTCGACACCGCGACGGTCACGCTGCCCGACCCGCACACGAACGGCACTGATGGTGACGCCACCGCAGCGACCCTGGCCGCCGCGGCGCGCTTCCGTCTCGACCTCGAACGGCGCCAGCAGGAGCAGTGCGATCGACTCGCGCACGCACTCCCGCTGCCGCAGATCCGGCTCCCCTTCCTCTTCACCGCCGACATCGGCCCGGCGGAGATCGACACGCTCGCCGACGCGCTCGCAGGCGGCATCGACGCCCTCGATCCGGTGGCACAGCCGTGACCGACGCGGGAGCAGGCGGCGGCGGTCGCGCGGCCGCGGGTGCCGAGTCGGCATCCATTGCATCGATCCTGCGCACGCGACGCGTCGTCGTGTGCTGCGGAACCGGGGGCGTCGGCAAGACCACCACCGCGGCGGCGCTCGCGATCCAAGGCGCGCGCGACGGACGACACGCGGTCGTCGTCACGATCGATCCCGCGAAGCGGCTCGCGCAGACGCTCGGCCTCGAGCAACTCTCGAACACCGCGCACGAGATCGACCGGACGCTATGGGACGTCGACGACACGGCGGTGGCCGGTGGGCGTCTGCACGCGCTGATGCTCGACGCGGAGTCGACGTTTGACGACCTCGTGCGCCAGTACGCGCACGACGAGGACCAGGCGAGCCGCATCCTCGGCAACGGCTTCTACCGCAACATCGCCGGATCCTTGTCGGGCACCCAGGAGTACATGGCGATGGAGAAGCTCTACGAGCTCCACGCCACCGGCAGCTTCGACCTCATCGTGGTCGACACGCCACCCACACGCCACGCGCTCGACTTCCTCGACGCCCCGCGCCGGTTGACGCGCCTGCTCGACAACCGCATCTTCCGACTGCTGATGACGCCGGCGCGCGCGGGCTTCCGCGTCGGAACCGTCGCAGCGCAGGCGTTCCTGCGCACCATCGCCCGGGTCGTCGGCACCGAGGTGATCGACGACGTCCTCGCCTTCTTCCGCGCCTTCGAGGGCATGGAGGAGGGCTTCCGCACGCGCGCCAACGAGATGCTCGCGCTGCTCGGTTCCGACGAGTCGGCCTTCGTGCTCGTCACGTCGCCGCGTCACGACGCGGTGGTCGAAGCCACCTACTTCGCCGATCGCCTGGCCGAGGGAAGCCTGGCGGTCGAGGCGCTGGTGGTGAACCGGGTGCACCCGCGGTACCCGGGCGCCCGCCCCGACGTGCTCCGCGCCCGCGCCGACCAGCTCCTGGTGGTCGACGGCGAGGACGTCGGCGAGGTCGCCAGCAATCTCGACCGTGGTGCTGCGCTCGCGCTCGCCGCGCAATACGAGAACCTCGCCGACCTCGAAGAGCTTGCGATCCGCGAGGAGCGCGAGTTGCGTGGCCTCGAGCAGCGCATCGGCACCGTGGCCGTCGCCCACGTCCCCGAGCTCGCCCACGACGTCCACGACTTCGACGCCCTGCGCGCCGTCGCTCACCACCTCGTCTGACCCACACTTGCGGCTACGGTGACCGGCCGTGAGCTCGATCCTCGTCGCCGCCGACGCGAAGTGGGTGCGCGACCTCGTGAAGACGGCCTGCACGCGGCCTGGTCAGCGCGTCGTCGAAGTCACCCGCGGCCAGGACGTGCGCGACACCGTCGAGCACGAGCAGCCCGACGTCGTCGTCCTCGACATGCAGATCGCCAACATGGGCGGCGTCGCGGTGTCGATCGACCTCCGCCTCGAAGCCTCGGCCGGTCGCATCCCCGACGTGTCGATCCTGCTCCTCCTCGACCGCGAGGCCGACCGCTTCCTCGCCAAGCGCGCCGACGCCGACGCCGAGCTCGTGAAGCCGGTCGACCCAGCCACGCTCCGCCGGGTGATCGACACCCTGCTCGGCGCGGGCGCCGACTCGACCCGGGAACCCGAACCGGTCGAGGGCTAAGCTCGCTCCTCCCCATCGGGATGTAGCGCAGCTTGGTTAGCGCGCAGCGTTCGGGACGCTGAGGTCCCGGGTTCAAATCCCGGCATCCCGACCATGGCGGTCGTACGAGAACCGTCACCGTTCAAGAGAGCGTTGACAAGTAGGACGGCCTTGGGCGAACCGCCCAGAGAGTGAGTTGCGAAGTGGCGTCGGCGCTTGC
>JBEVIU010000090.1:0-19047 GCA_040510575.1 Acidimicrobiia bacterium
GGGGGATCTGGTACTCGGTCCGTCGGCTCAACGTCTCGATCGGCTGCGCATTCGGATCGGGCGCGGCGTACACGGGGATGTCCTTGCCGTTGACCGACGCGGTGCGGAACGTCTGGTTGCCGAGATCGGCGAAGACGTTCGGCGCGGTGACGCGATCGGCAGAGCTCGACGACGGCTGGGCCGTGTTCGCCGTGTCGTCGTCGCCTTGGGAGGCGGCGAAGATCCCGACCCCTGCCGCGAGGAGCACGACGACCGCAACGACCGCGACGATCCGGCCGCGTTTCGAACGACGGCGACGATCTGCTCGCGTGGACTCAGCCATGGACCGATGGTACCGGGCACCCACGCGCCTCGTCGCGGGGTGCGACGGGCTGGTGGCTCAGACCGCGGTGGTGGGAGCGGGCTCTTCGAGCAGCTCGGCCAACGCGGCGTCGGGGATCTCCTCGGAATCAAGGAGGAGGAGGCGCAGATCGAGGAGTACGTCGACGACCTCGGCCGAAGCCACCAGATCGCGACCGCGGAACCGCTCCAGGGCTTCGTCGACAACTTGCGTGAGCTGCTCTCGACCCATGCTGTTCACACCTCCCTAGTTGTGGTGTTCAACCTAGCTGGTCTGCGTTTCCTTCCCGTGTCGCGTGTGTGACAAGCAACGCGCGGCATCGAAGCGCAGACCAACCTGCTGGAACGTCAGGAACCAGACGAATCGCTCGCTGTGGTGTCGGCCTCGTCGAGCCCTTGCTGGAGCGTGTTCCACGCCAGCGTGGCGCATTTGATGCGGACGGGGAACTTCACGACTCCCTGCAACGCCTCCAGGTCACCGAGGCGCACACCGTCGAGGTCGGAGCTCAGATCGTCGCCGTCACCTTCGCCTTCGAGCTTGGACTCGTGGATCGACATGAGCGCCTTGAACGCACGGATGAGCCGGCGCGCTTCCGCAACCGGCTGACCCTTCACCGCCGCCGACATCATCGACGTGGAGGCCTGGCTGATGGAGCAGCCCTGTCCGGCGATCTTGACGTCGCGCACGGTGTCGCCGTCGATGTCGAGGAACAGCACCACTTCGTCGCCGCACAGTGGGTTGAACCCCTCGACCTTGTGCGCGGGCGGGACGTCGAGCTCACCGCGGTTCCGCGGCGCACGGTAGTGATCGAGGATGATCTCGCGATAGAGGTCTTCCAGGCCGGGCATCTGACTCCTACTGAAGAGCTAGAGAGCGAAGAACTTCTCGGCGTTGGCGAGCGCGTCGAGCAACGCATCCGCGTCGGCTTCGTCGTTGTACACGTAGAACGAGGCACGCGTGGTGGCGGGCACGCCGAGGACCTTCATGAGGGGCTTCGCGCAGTGGTGACCCGCGCGCACGCACACCGCCTCTTCGTCGACGACCTGCGAGATGTCGTGCGCGTGGATGTGGTCGAAGAGAAACGAGATCGCGCCGCCGCGCACGTTCACGTCGCGTGGGCCGTAGATGGTGATCCCGTCGCCGAAGCGACGGTCCAGCGCGTCGAGCGTGTACTTCGTGAGCTCGCGTTCGTGGGCGCGCACGTCGGCCATGCCGAGATCGCTGAGGTAGTCGACGGCAGCACCGAAGCCGACGGCCTCGGCGATGGGCATCGTGCCGGCCTCGAATTTCCACGGCACCTCGTTCGCGGTGAAGCCGTCGAGCGTCACGTGGTTGATCATCTCACCGCCACCCAGGAACGGGGGCATGGCGTCGAGCAGCTCGCGACGAGCCCAGAGCACGCCGATGCCGGTGGGCCCGCACATCTTGTGGGCGGAGAAGGCCACGAAGTCGGCGTGCCACTCGGCGACGTCGACGGGGAAGTGCGGCACCGCCTGGCAGGCGTCGACGAGGGCGAGCGCCCCGGCGCGGTGCGCGGCGTCGGTCAAGGCCGTGACGTCGTTGATGGTGCCGAGCACGTTCGACATCGCGGTGAAGGCGAAGAGCTTGGCGCCGTCGAGCAGCGTCTCGAGGTTGGTGGTGTCGAGGAGGTAGTCGGCGGTGAGCGGCACCCAGCGCACCTCGACGCCGCGCTCGGCCGCCAGCATCTGCCACGGCACGATGTTGGCGTGGTGTTCCATGTGGGTGAGCACGATGGCGTCGCCGGCCACGAGGTTGTTGCGGGCCCACGAGTGGGCGACGAGGTTGATCGCCTCGGTCGCGTTGCGGACGAACACGATCTCGCTGGCGTCGGCGGCGCCGATGAACCGCCCGACGGAGGCGCGCGCGGCTTCGTACGCCGCGGTGGCCTCCTCGGCGATCGTGTAGACCCCGCGGTGGATGTTGGCGTACGAGGTCCGGTAGAACTCGTCCATCGCGTCGAGCACCCGTGTCGGCTTCTGCGACGATGCGGCGGAGTCGAGGTACACGAGGCGCTTCCCGTGCACCTGGCGCTTCAGGATCGGGAAGTCGGCCTTGATGCGGGCGACGTCGAGTGCCATCTCATCCCACCTCGGCTGCGGCCTTGAACGCGTCGAAGCCGTCGGTCTCGATGCGCTCGGCCAACTCGGCGCCGCCGGTGGCGACGATCCGACCGTCGAGCAGCACGTGCACGACGTCGGGCGTGAGGTGGTCGAGGATGCGCTGGTAGTGCGTGATGAGGAGGATGCCGAGTTGCGGCCGGGCGCCGCGGATCTCGCCGATTCCGGTGGCGACCGCACGCAGCGCGTCGATGTCGAGGCCGGAATCGGTCTCGTCGAGCACCGCGACGTCGGGCTCCATCAGCGCCATCTGCAGGATCTCGTTGCGCTTCTTCTCGCCACCCGAGAACCCTTCGTTGAGGTACCGCTCGGTGAACGCGTCGCTCATCCCGAGCCGTTTGGTCCACTGCATCAGCTCGAGACGGACCTCGAGGACGGAGAGGTCGGGGATGCCCTTGCGGGCGGCGAGCGCCTGGCGCAGGAAGTTGAAGACACTCACCCCGGCGATGGTTTCCGGGTGCTGGAAGCCGAGGAACATCCCCCGGGCGCCCCGCTCGTCGGTGGGCAGGTGGGTGACGTCGTCGCCGCGAAGGAGCACCCGGCCACCGGTGACCGCGTAGTGCGGGTTGGCCAGGAGCGCGTTGGCCAGGGTGGACTTCCCGGAACCGTTGGGGCCCATCAGGGCGTGGAGCTCGCCCTCGCGGACGGTGAGGCTGATGCCGCGGAGGATCTCACGGTCCTCCACCGACACGTGGAGGTCGTCGATCTCGAGAACGGGCTCGCCGGGCATGCTCGCAAGTTTATTCGGCCGGGGCTCGCAATAACACTACGGCGGTAGTGGAAATCAGATTCACGAGCCGTGCACGGCGCATGCTCGGAGCGCGTCGCTCGATCGCAGCCTCAGCGTCCACGGCTTCAAGCCGTTGGCGCGCAGGGCGAGGTCGCGGGGGATCCCTGGCTGCACCGAGAACGAGGGCTGCCCGCGATATCCGTCGGAGATCGACCGAGCCCCCACATCGACGGGATCGCTCCCGATGGCCTCGATGCGCACCCCGATCTCGTCGCCGGTCAGGTCGAGGTGCGCGTCTGGTGCATTCGGGGTGAACGTGACGCACGCCCCGCCGCTGGTCAGTGTGCCGCCCACGGGTGCCAACCCGCGCAGCCCGTCGGAGGCGAGGTCGCGTGAGAACAGGTCCAGACCCCCGAGCACCGCGAACAGCTGCTCGTCGGCGGCGCGGCGCGCAACCTCGGGTTGCTGGAGCAGCTCGGCGCTGGAGAACACCGGAAAGTCGAGGTCGGCGACGGCGTCGATCACGCCGGCGGCGTTCGGGCCGTCGGGAAAGAGCCACCAGATCGGGGTCTCGCTTGTGGCGCGGTCCTTGGCGAGCACGAGGGAGCTGAACGCAGCGTGTTGTTTGATCGCGGCCGCCCGTCGCTCCGCTCCGCCGTTCGCGAGTGCCTCGCCGCTGTTGACGAGGCTGTAGCCGAGGAGGAGCAGGAGCGCTGCTCCGCCCACGAGGGTGACCGCACGCGAGCGCACCGCGATCGGCCGCCAGGTGGTGACGAGCTCGCCGACCACGAGCAGCACCAGGAGCGCGCTCAGGTACGTGTAGCGGCCGAAGAACTGGTCGCCGCCGCGTGTGTACGTGAGGAGCACCCAATATCCGCCGAGCATGGCGATGGAATTCGCGACTCGGCCTGAGATCGGCCACGTGCGCACGACCTGCACGCCGACCGCCGCGACGAACAGAACGACGACGATCTGACCCAGCCCGACCGATGTGCCGAGCAGCGACCGCGAGGTTTCGCCCGCGAGCCGCGTCGTGAACGGATCGAACTTGGTCAGGTTGTCGAGCGAGCCTTGCGGAACCTCGTAGTTGACGTACCAGAGCGCGTACGCAGCCGCCGGCGCCGCGACTATCCAGAGCCGTCGCCAGTCGCGCCGGGTCCAGAGGAGCTCGACCAGCACACCGCCTGCGAACACGAGACCCATTCCGCTGCTCGAGATCGAGACGGCGAGGGCTGCGGTGGCGGCCACGTCACCGAGACGGTCGCGCCGATCGAGGAGGAGCAAAGCGGCGACGCCGGTGGCGGCGCTCAGCAGGTACGTGATGTTGAACGGCCAGATGAGGTCTTCCCAAGCATGGCCCAGGAACAGCATCAGGATGGTTGCGACGAGCGCGTAGAGCACGGGTCCGCGCCGGCGCAGGTATACGTACAAGAGCGCGCAGGTGAGCACATGGATCGCGACGAGGACGATCAGGTAGGGCTGGTAGGAACGGAGGCCGAAGGTCGCGAACAGGACCTTGTAGATCGCGACAGGTATCGCGATGAGGTGACCGAAGTGCGGTCGAAGGAAATCGTCGAGCGACGCGTCGCGGCGCTCGGTGATGAACCACCACTCGTCCAAGAAGAAGCTGGTGCCACGCGCCGCGTGGAAGATGAGTGAGGACGCAACCACTGCGGCAGTCGCGACGATCCATCCCGACCAGCGCGCGAGGAGCGACGTGTCGTCCGCTGCGCGCACCTTCGAATCGCTCAGACCCGAACTCCGCGTTCGGGGAGGCCAGCAACGCGCTCCCGCATGGGCGGGAGACTAGGCCACCCGAGTTGACCCACCTGCTTCGCCCCGTGTCAGCGCACGGCGAGCGAGAGCGCGAAGTCTCCGGCGGGGTCGGTCCACCACGACTCCAGCTCGAGGCCAGCGGCCGCGAGCTCTGCGGCGATCCCGGCACGCCGGAATTTGGCGCTGATCTCCGTGCGCACCTCTTCACCGGCGGCAAAGGCGATGTCGAGACCGAGCCGGCCGATGCGCACGCGCTGCGCCGTGTCGGTACGCAGGCGCATCTCGATCCACTCGTGCTCGGCATCCCAGCGCGCGACGTGTGCGAACGACTCGGGCACGAAGTCGGCGTCGAGCTCGCGGTTCACCACGCGCAGCACGTTGCGGTTGAACTCGGCGGTGACGCCGGCCCGGTCGTCGTACGCGGCGACGAGCCGCGCCGGGTCCTTGACGAGGTCGGTGCCGAGCAGGAGCGCGTCGCCCGGCGCCAGGCCGGCGCTCAGCGCGGCGAAGAAGTCGCGGCGCGCGGACGGCTCGAAGTTGCCGATCGTGCTCCCGAGGAACGCGACCACGCGTCGTCCCCCACGCGGGAGCGCCCCGAGGTGGTGCTCGAAGTCGCCGACGACGGCGTGGACGTCGATCCCCGCGTACTCGCGTGCGATCTGGTCGGCCGACTCGCGCAGGATGGCTTCACTGACGTCGAACGGGACGAACCGGCGCAGCGTTCCTTCCTTGGCGAGCGCGTCCAGCAACGAGCGCGTCTTCTCCGACGTGCCCGATCCGAGCTCGACCAACGTGTCGGCGCGCGTCAACGCGGCGACGTCGCCGGCGTGCGCCAGGAGGATGCTGCGCTCGGTGCGAGTCGGGTAGTACTCCGGAAGGCGTGTGATCTCGTCGAACAGCACGCTGCCGCGGTCGTCGTAGAACCACTTCGGCGGCAGCGTCTTCGGGGTGCTCGTGAGCCCGGCGCGCACGTCGGACTCGAGGGCTCGTGTCGCTGCACCCGGCTCGAGCAGCACTTCCACCACGAGCTCCGGATCGCTCATCGCGCCTCGATCATGATCTCTGCGTCGTGGCCGGCGGCGGGCACGAGCACGGTCGCGCCGTCGGGTACCTCGCGCCAGCCGGCATCGTCGTCGAGCGGCTCGGATGCCACGGTCGAGCCCCGCACGAACAGCGAACGCCCCGATCGGGTACCCGCGATCTGTGTGCCGTCGGTGAGGAGGAGGTTGATGCGCGCGGTTGCGACCTCGTGCACGTCGCGGACCACAGAAGCGAGCGCGACAGCCGGCGCCTCATCGGCGTCGAGTCGATCGAGCACCAGCGCGAACAACACCTCGGAGTCGGTGTCGCCCACGATCGCGGCGCGCCGTTCGGCGCTCACACGCGCGCGGAGCACCGGACCGATGTGGTCGTGGAAGTCGCGCACGATGCCGTTCAGCGAGAACAGCCAGTGACCGGAGCGAAAGGGGGCATTGCCGGTGGCGTCGATCGCCGCACCTGGGGACGCGAGACGCGCCGCGCCCAGAAAAGCGCGAGTGGTGATCGCGCGCGACGACTCGGCGAATGCGCGGTCGTCCCAGACGGGCGTGACCGTGCGGTGCAGCTCGGGAACGTCGGACCCGTCGACGTACCAGCCCACGCCCCAGCCGTCGGGATTGGTGTCGCCCACCTCCTGGTGACGCGGCTGGCGGGCCTGGGCGCTGAGTGAATGTGAAGAGCCGAACAGCGGTGTGTGCAGGACGACGGGCGAGCCAACGTACGCGAGGTGTCGGCACATGGCGATCAGGCGTCGCGCGCGCAGCGGAAGCCGGCGAAGATCTGGCGCCGGATCGGGAAGTCCCAGTTCCGGAACGTCGTGCGCACGGCGGACGGATGGGTGGCCCACGAGCCACCACGCAGCACCTTGTAGTCGGGACCGAAGAACACCTCGGAGTACTCGCGGTACGGAAACGACGAGAAGCCGGGATAGCCGTGGAAGTCGGACGACGTCCACTCCCACACATCGCCGGCGAGCTGTTGCACGCCGAAGGCACTCGCTCCCGCCGCGTGGTCGCCGACCGGGTTCGGTGCCCACCGGTGCTGGGGCTCGCCCCCCGCATTCGCATGACCGAGGTCGGGCCAGAGGTTCGCCACCGTCGGGTCGACCCCCTGCGCGGCGCGTTCCCACTCGGCCTCGGTGGGCAGCCGCGCCCCCGACCACCGCGCGTAGGCGTCGGCCTCGTACCAGCACACGTGCTGCACCGGCTCGCGGGCGGGAACCGCTTCGACCCGCCCGAACCGTCGGCGCACCCAACCGCCGTGGCCGTCACGCGCCCAGAATTCCGGTGCGACGAGCCCCGCAGTCGTGCGCCACGCCCAGCCCGGCGCGCTCCAGTTCCGCGGGTCGTCGTAGCCCCCGTCGGCGACGAACCGCTGGTATGCCTCGTTGGTGACCGGTGTGGTGTCGATGCGGAACGGCGCGAGCGTGACCTCGTGTGCGGGCCGCTCGTTGTCGTACGACCACCCCGGATCGCTGGTGCCCATCTCGAAGGTGCCGCCGGGAACGAGCACGTCGGCCGCGAGGTCGACCACGGGTGCATCCCCGATGGCGTCGCCGGCGAGGGGATGCACGACGTCTGACGAGAGTTGCAACGTGGCCAGCATCGTCTCCGCGTGTTGGTGCTCGTGCTGGACGACCATGCCGTAGACGAACCCGTTGGCGAGGAGCGGTTCCGCGCTGGTGGAGGAGAGGCGTTCGGCCGCGATGGAGCCCAGCACCTCGGCGGTGCGTTCGCGAACGGTGGCGACGTAGGACCGTGCGCCTGCCGCGTCGAGGATCGGCAGCGTGACGCGCTCGCGACGTGGGTGCTTGAACGCGTCGTACACGTCGTCGTAGAGCTCGTCGGTGGCTGCGGCGCCAGCCAGGGTGCGGACGAGCCAGAGCTCCTCGAAGTGACCGATGTGCGCGAGGTCCCAGCACAGCGGCGACATCAGCTCCGACACCTGGCGCTGCTGTTCGTCGGCGGGGACCGGATCGAGGATCCCCAAGGTGCGGGTGCGTGCACCTTCGAGCGCGTCGAGGATCGCGCCCGCATCGTGCGCGGACGCGGACGGTGACGCGGTGTCACTCGCAATCGTGGCCATGGTCAGGTGACGGCGCGGAGCCAGGTCGGGTCGGCGTGGAGGTCGTCGGCCGGGCAGCGGCCCTGCGCGACGTAGCGCTCGTAGTAGGTCTCGGCCGCCGCGATGGTGGCTGCATCCGTTCCGACCGTCGCGAGGGAATGCAGCGCGGCTGCGAAGCAACGTTCGACGACCTCGCCGATCTCGGGGTCGGACAACGCCAGCCGTTCCGCGTCGGCCCAGCGGAGACGCAGCGTGGGGGCCTCGCGGTCGGCGACCTCGGCCGCGTCGGGAGCATCGAGCAGCGCGGTGGCGACGGCGACGGCGACCGGCCACCACTCGTCGGGGAGCATGTCGATGGTGCGGAGCTCGAGCCAGCCGCGTGGCCGAACCGGTGGGAACAAGGTGGTGAGGTGGTACTCGAAGTCGTCGAGTGTGGGCCATCCGAGCTCGTGGCCCTCGTGGATCCAGCGGGCGAAGGGGAGGGGCCGGCGCGGGACCGCACACCCGTCGCCCACTCGCATGAGCATGACCGGCGCCTCGAGTGCATACGTGGTCCACGCGGTGGCGGCGCTGAGCCCGTCACGGGCGGCCGGCCGCGTGCGGCGTGGGTCGATGCTCCGCCACACCGCGAGGCGACTCGAGCGCCAGCCGGTCGGTGTGCCGTCGGGAGCGAACGGCGAGTTTGCGAACGCGGCGGCCAGCACGGGCGTGAGGTCGTGCGCGCGTTGCCAGCGCACGTCGACCAGCGCGGGATCGCCGAGGTCGAGGTTCACCTGGATCGACGCGGTGTTGCGCATCATCGTGCGTCCGTCGGGCCAGCGAGTGTCGAAGTACGACTCCATCGCCGCGTAGCGCGGGTCGGTCGCCACCCGGGCGCGCATCCCGTCGGGGTCGAGGCCGATGCCTCGCAGGGTGACGCCTGCTCGCGCGAGCGAGCGCCGTGCGTCCGCGACATCGGCTGCCATCGCGCTCACCGCGCTGCCGACGCCGAGGTGCGCAGGCCCGCTCAGCTCGAGCTGGCCCCCGGGCTCGACCGTGACCCGGCTCTCGCCCGGCAGCGGGCCGTCGACCAGCGCCTGGAGCTCGGCGGGCGACGGCAGCGTCCCGC
Organism: Acidimicrobiia bacterium; assembly: GCA_040510575.1. GTDB lineage: Bacteria > Actinomycetota > Acidimicrobiia > IMCC26256 > DASPTH01 > DASUMF01. The sequence goes on from JBEVIU010000090.1 coordinate 9,195, forward strand.
CGGGAGGTTCATTCGTGATCCACTCGAGCTCGATGCCGACCCGGTGAGTGCCACGAGCGGAGAACACCTGCTCGTCGACGTGTCGACGGATGTCGCGCGTGGTGATGCGGCGGGACGGCGAAGGCATCGCTACCGATACCCGAACGCGGCCGCGACCCAACCGAGGTTGCGTACCGGTGCCAGCCACACATTGCGGGAGCTCATCTCGGTCACGGTACCTGCCGCTCGGTGAACCATTGGTGAAGAACGTTCGCTCGGCGCCCCGGCGTGGATGACCCACGACGGCCACCGCCACGCTGACGGGCGTCGCCGATGGGCCGCGGTAGCGTCGACCGGTGCGCGTGCTGCTCGACGTCTCGGCAGTACCCAGTGATCCCAGGGGTGCTGGGCGTTACGTGTCGGAGCTGGCCCGGCACCTGGTCGCAGGGGCGACCCCTGATGTGGAGATCGTCCTCCTGACCCGCCGCGACGATGCACCGCGTTGGCGGGCACTCGGCGCGGATGCGCCGGACGTGGGTGCATCGGTCCACGCCGCGGTCCCCGGGCCGCGGCCGGTGCGGCTCGCCTGGGAGCAGGTCGCGGGCCCGCGCGTGGCCCGTCGCCTGGGGATCGACGTGTGGCACGGCCCTCACTACACCGTGCCCCTGCACTGCGAGGTCCCTCGGGTGGTGACCGTGCACGACCTCACCCTCCTCGAGCACCCGGAGTGGCACGAGCGCCCGAAGGCGTTCTACTTCGGCCACATGATCCCGGCGGCGGTCGCACGCGCAGCGGTGTCGGTGTGCGTGAGTCGCCACACGGCCGCGCGGCTCGACGCGGTCGTCCCGATCACCCCGGGCTCGCCGCCGCGCGAGGTCGTCGTGATCCCGCACGGCGTCGATCACGCACGGTTCCGACCCGAGCCCGATTCGCGCGCTGACGTCGCCGCGTTGGAGCGCGTCGGCGTGTGCGCGCCGTACGTGGCGTTCCTCGGCACGATCGAGCCCCGAAAGGACGTGCCGTCCCTCGTGCGCGCGTTCGCGTCGGTCGCGGCCGAGCACCCCGAGCTGCGGCTGGTCCTCGCCGGCGGTGACGGCTGGCACGACGGCACGGTCGATGCCGCCATCGCGACGAGCGGAGCTGCGGACCGCGTCGTGCGCACGGGCTACGTCTCCGACGACGTCGTCCCCGCGCTCCTCCGGCGCGCGGCGGCCGTCGTGTACCCCTCGCTCGAGGAAGGCTTCGGTCTCCCCGCGCTCGAAGCGCTCGCTTGTGGTGCGCCGCTCGTGACCACTGCCGGCTCCTCGATCCAGGAGTTCGTCGGCGATGCGGCACTGCTCGTTCCTCCAGGCGACACCGACGCGCTCGTCGTCGCGCTGCGACGCGTGCTCGATCCCCGTGAGGGGGCGGCGCTCGCGGCGCGAGGCCCGGCGCAGGCCGCGCCCTACACGTGGCGGGCGGCGGCCGAGCGGCACGTCGAGGCGTACCGCCGTGCCGCCGCGCTGCGGGACGGCTGACGATGCGGGTCGGGATGAACGTCGAGCAGCTGGTGCAGGACGGCGTGAGCGGCATCGCGACCTACACCGCACAACTGGTCGCTCACCTCCCGCAGCACGGCTGGGAGGTGACGGCGTTCACGGCACGTCACCCACAGGCGCGCGTCGACGACGCCATGCGCGCCGCGGGTCTCGACGGTCTCGTGCCGGTGGTCCTGCCGCTGCCACGCCCGGCGCTCTACGACGCATGGCACACCGTCGGCGCCGCCGACCCCCTGCGTCGCATCGCGCCGGTCGACCTCGTGCACGCGCCGTCTGTCGCGGTGCCGCCGGTGCGTGACGTCCCGCTCGTCGTCACGGCCCACGATGCGGCGCCGGTCACGTTCCCCGAGACCTACACGCGTCGGGGACGGTGGTTCCATGAGCGAGGGTTCGCCGCGGCCGCCAGGCGCGCGCGGCTCGTGATCGCGGTCTCGGAGTTCTCCGCCGACGAGCTCGCGACGCACACCGCGATCCGACGCGAGCAGATCAGAGTGGTGCCGAACGGTGTCGACCTCACGCGCGCATCGACCGACGCGACCGTGCGCGTGCGCGCTCGGCTCGGCCTCGGCGACCGCCCGTTCGTGTTGTGCGTCGGCACCATGCAGCCCCGCAAGAACTTGGGCACGCTCGTCGAAGCCTTCCGAGGCGCGGTCGCCGACGGCGTGCCGCACGCCCTCGTCCTCGTCGGCGGTGGGGGCTGGCTCGACCCGAAGGTCGATGCGGCCGCGTCCGACGACTGGCTCCTCCGGCCCGGAGCGATCGGCACGCCCGACTTGACCGCCCTCTACGCGGCCGCCGACCTGCTCGCGTTCCCGAGCCTGCACGAGGGCTTCGGCCTCCCGGCGCTCGAGGCGATGGCCCAAGGCACGGCTGTGCTTGCGAGCGACATCCCGGCGCTCCGCGAGGTGGCCGGTGACGCGGCACGCTTCGTCGCTCCGACCGACGTTGACGGCTGGCACCGCGCATTGGTGAAGCTCCTCGATGACCGATCCACGCTCGACGAGCTGGGTGCGTCAGGCCCGGCGCATGCACAGCAGTACTCGTGGGACACCTGCGCGGCGCGGACCGTCGCGGTGTACGAGGAAGCCCTCGGCTGACCCGCAGTACGAAATTGCGTCGCCACGCGTTGCATACCAACGCGCGGCGACGCAATTTCGCTGAGGGGTCAGCGGGTGAGGACGTCGGCGCCGGTGTCGGTCACGAGGACCGTGTGCTCGAACTGTGCGGTACGCGACCCGTCGGCGGTGACGGCGGTCCAACCGTCGTCCCAGATCACCGCGTCGACGCTGCCCATGGTGATCATCGGCTCGATGGTGAACGTCATTCCCGGCTCGAGGATCGTGCTCGCCGCGGGGTCGTGGTAGTGCGGCACCTGCGGCGGACCGTGGAAGACCTCACCGATCCCGTGCCCGACGAACGTGCGGACCACGAAGAACCCGTTGTCGGTGGCGTGCTGCTCGATGGCGCGGCCCAGGTCGGACACCGGCACGCCCGGGCGCACCGCGGCGATCGCGCGGTCGAGGCACTCGCGCGTGACCTGCACGAGGCGCTTCGATCGTGGATCGGCGCGCCCGACGAGGAACGTGGCGTTCGTGTCGCCGTGCACACCGTCGTTGAAGACGGTGACGTCGATGTTGACGATGTCGCCGTCGACCAGCGCGCGGTCGTCGGGGATGCCGTGGCAGATCACCTCGTTCACCGAGGTGCACACCGACTTGGGGAACCCGTGGTAGCCGAGTGGGCTGGGATACACGCCGCGGCGGATGTGGGCCTCGTGCGAGATCCGATCGAGCTCGTCGGTGGTGACACCTGGCGCGACCGCTGCGCCCGTCTCCGCGAGCACGTCGCGCGCGATGCGACCTGCGACGCGCATGCGTTCGATCACGTCGGGTGCCTTGACCATCGCTTCGGTGCCCTGCACCGGGGAGCCCGTGGCGACGTAGTCGGGGCGCGTGATCTCGGGGGGCACATCGCGCAGCGGCCCGACCGTTCCGGGACGGAGCAACTGGAGACGATGGCAGCGCTTGTACTTCTTGCCGCTCCCGCACCAGCAGTCGTCGTTGCCGCGGATCGTCGCGCGCGTGCGCGTGGCGGTGCTCACCATCCGCGGTCGACCCACTCCTGGAGATGCGGTGACTCCGACGCGATGGTCGTGTCGAGCCCGTGGCCGGGGAGGACGAGGGTGTCACCCGGGAGGGTGAAGAGCTTGCGGTCGATCGACTCGATGATCTGGGAGAAGTCGCCCCCCTCGAACGTCGTGTTGCCCGGCCCGCCGGGAAAGAGGGTGTCACCGCTGAACAGGATCGGGTGGCCCACGAGGAGGAACGACATCGACCCCCGCGTGTGGCCCGGATTGAGGATGGTCCGCAGCCGGAGGTCGCCGAGCTCGACCACGGCGTCCTCGGGGATGACGAAGTCGTAGCTGGGGAGCATCGACGCGTCCTCCGCCGAGATGCCGACCTCGATCCCCGCGTCGCGCAACGCTTCGACGGCCTGGATGTGGTCCCAGTGGCCGTGCGTGGTGAGCACCCGCCGCACGCCGGTGGCCTGGCTCACTTCGAGCAGGAGCTCGTGCTCGTTCGCCGCGTCGACGATCAGCGCCTCGCCGGTGCTCTTGCACCGCACGACGAACACGTTGTTCTCGACCGGGCCGACGACGAGCTTGTCGATGCGGACGTCGGTGTTCTCGTAGTGCGGGGGAACTGCCATGAGTTCAGGATAAGACACGCGAGATGTGGCGGCCCCTGGGGGAGTCCGATACCGTTCGCGCACCTTCCGGATCGACCCGGATCGACCACCACGCACACAGGAGCCACCGCCGTGAACTTCGCGTTCTCCGAAGAGCAGGACCAGCTGCGGGGCGCCGTCCGCAGCTTCCTCGAGGCGAAGTCGCCCTCCACCGAGGTCCGCCGCCTCATGGACACCACCGAGGGGTACGACCCCGCGGTCTGGAAGCAGATGGCCCAGGAGCTGGGGTTGCAGAGCATCCACATCCCCGAGCAGTACGGGGGCCAGGGCTTCTCGTTCGTCGAGCTCGCCATCGTGCTCGAGGAGATGGGACGCGCGCTGCTCTGCGCGCCGTACTTCTCGAGCGTCGTGCTCGCGACCGGCGCCATCATGAACGCAGGCGACGACGCGCAGCAGGCTGCGCTCCTCCCCGGCATCGCGTCCGGCGACACGATCGCCACACTCGCGTTCACCGAGCCCAACGGGAAGTGGGACGCGGCAGGCATCGAGATGGTCGCCACCCAGTCGGGCGACGGCTACACGCTCGACGGCACCAAGATGTTCGTGCTCGACGGTCACGTCGCAGATCTGGTCGTGGTCGCGGCACGCCTCGCAGGCACCACCGGCGACGACGGCATCGCGCTGTTCACCGTCGACGGCGACGCATCCGGGCTGACGCGCACCGCGCTCTCCACGATGGACCAGACGCGCAAGCAGGCGAAACTCGAGTTCGCCGGCGTTGCTGCGACTCCGCTCGGCACGCCCGGCAACGGGTGGGCCGCGCTGTCGAAGACACTCGACCAGGCCGCGGTCGCGATCGCCAACGAGAGTGTCGGTGGCGCGCAGATGGTGCTCGACATGTCGGTGGAGTACGCCAAGGTGCGAGTGCAGTTCGGCCGGCCGATCGGGTCGTTCCAAGCGATCAAGCACAAGTGTGCCGACATGCTGCTCGAGGTCGAGTCGGGCAAGTCGGCGGCGTACTACGCGGCGTGGGCGGCGGCCGAGGACAACGACGAGCTCCCGGTGGCGGCGAGTCTCGCCAAGGCCTACTGCTCGGACGCCTACTTCCACGCGACGGCCGAGAACATCCAGATCCACGGCGGGATCGGCTTCACCTGGGAGCACGACGCGCACCTCTACTTCAAGCGCGCGAAGAGCTCGGAGCTGCTCTTCGGGGACGCCACGTACCACCGCGAGCTCCTCGCGCAACGCATCGGGATCTGACGACCAGCCCGCTTGGCCTGAACGGCCTGCGCCGACGTCGGTTCGGTAACGTCGTGTGATGGCGGTCTTGGTCGTGCTCTTCGGCGTGGTCGTCGCGCTCCTCGGGCTGCTGGTCGCCGGACTCCTGCGCAGCCACGCCGAGATCCTGCGTGCCCTTCACCAGTTGGGCGTCGACATGGACCCCGCACGACCGGACGGCGTGGACACGCCGCTTGCGGCACCCACGCTCCGTTCAGGCACGGAGCCGGCTGTCCGCTCCGGTGAGGTTCCGAAGCGGCCGTCGCGCGAAGCGGTCGACATCGTCGGCGTCGACGTCGACCATGCCTCGATCAGCATTGCGGTCTCGGGTCGTCCGGGCCTGACCCTGCTCGCGTTCTTGTCGAGTGGTTGCGGCACGTGTCACTTCTTCTGGGATGCCTTCGCCGAACCACAGCTCGAGGTGCCCGGCGGCGCGCGACTCGTGGCGGTGACCAAGGGCGCCGACGCCGAGCAGCCGGCCATGGTGCGCAAGCTCGCGCCCACGACGGTGCCGGTGGTCATGTCGACTGCAGCATGGGACGCATACGACGTGCCGGTCGCGCCGTTCTTCGTGCTCGTCGACGGCGGCTCCGGCAGCGTGGTCGGGGAGGGCGCGGCCAGCACCTGGGAGCAGGTCACGGCGCTCCTGCACAATGCGCTCGACGACGCCGGCCTGCTCGATCGCAAGGGGCGGTTGAAGACCGGCGTGCAGCCGCGTGCGCGTGGAGACGCGGAGCGGGAGCAGCGGGTCGACCGTGACCTCTTGGCCGCAGGGATCCGTCCCGGCGACCCGAGTCTCTACACCCTTCCCGAGGACACGGAAACTCAGCCGAGCAACGACCGGAGCGTCGGTGAGTGAACCAGTCGGTGAGTGAACCATTGGTGGTCGTGACAGGGGTTGCGCTCGCAGTGGTCGCTGCAATTCGATCGAGTTGGTCGCCGTGAGGAGAGTCGATGCTCGCCAGCATCAATCCGCTCGGTGAGCGGAGCCGCAACCGAAGCTGGTCGACGACGGTGTCGTGGTACGTCGCGGGGTCGATCCTTGGCGGAGCGGTGCTCGGCGCCACGCTGGGCGGCCTCGGTGCCGTGCTCGATCGTGCAGTGTCGCCGACATCCGTTGGGGTGGCGGCGGCAGCCGGGGTGCTGGGCGTCGCTGCGTTGGCATTCGAACTGCACCTCGGCGGGCTCGTGTTGCCCACGGTGCGTCGACAGGTCGACGAGGGCTGGCTCGCGAGCTACCGCTCCTGGGTGTACGCAGGCGGGTTTGGTTTCCAGCTCGGGCTCGGTGTGGTCACCGTCGTGACCACCGCCACTGTGTACCTCGCTTGGGCGTTTGCAGTGCTCGCCGGGTCCGTCGGGGCCGGGCTGGCGATCGGCATCGCCTTCGGCGCGGCGCGAGCGTTGCCCATGCTGCTCGTCGCGCAGGTCGACACGCCTGGGGACCTGCGTGAGGCTCTGCGTCGCTTCAGCTCCTGGGCGCCCGCCGCGCGTCGCTTGAGCACGGCCATGACTGCACTGGTCCCGGTCGCAGTCGTTCTCGCCGCCTGGGGTGCGTCGTGACAGACCTCGACAATCTGGGCGTCAGTCTGACGCTGCCGAGTGGGTGGGAAGGGCGCGTGTTCCGACGGCCTGCGGCGGGAGAGGTCGGAGTCAGCGCGGCCGACGGACCCGCCGCGCCCATGGGGCAGACCACCAACGCCGTCGTGCACGTTGCGACGATCCCGTTGTCGCCAGACGTCGGCGACTTCGCAAGTGGCGCTGTGGAAGATCTCGGACCGTTCGACGCGCTGATCGTGTTGTTCGAGTACGACCCAGAGGCGGCCGACAAGCCGCTGTTCGCGGTCGAGGGTATGCCGCGCAGCCTGACGCCGACCGACTTCAGCCCCGCCACCCTGCAGCGATCGCTCCGGGGTCAGGCTGGTGTCCAGCGCTTCTTCCGCGAAGCCGGCCGCGCGTTCTGCCTCTACGTCGTGCTGGGCTCGATGCAAAACCGTGCGCGCGTCGTTCCCGAAGTCAACCAGGTGCTCGGCACGTTCACGATCGGCGACGTCACCGCGTCGTCCGCGGGCGAAACCGTCGTCGACATCGTCCGGGCGCGGCCCGATCTCGGCACCTTTGCCGCACTGCTCGACGAGAGCGGTGTCGCGTCGCTGCTCGCTTCGGCACGTGCGGTCACCGTGTTCGCTCCAGTGAACGCCGCGTTCGACGATGCCGCGGTGGCCGCGCTGCGTGCCGACCCCGATTTCCTCAAGCGCACCGTGCTGCATCACGTTGCCGACGGCCGGATCGCGGTCGAGGAGCTCATCGCACTCGGCACCGTCGAGACGGAAGCGGATGGTGTCGTGCCCGTCACTGGGACCTCGGCGAGCCTGGTGGTCGGTGGCGCTGAGGTGACGCTTCCGCCCGCTGATGCAACGAATGGATTGGTGTACGTCACGGGCAAGGCGTTCGAGGCGCCGAGATGAACGTGCTCTCGGGCCCACTTGCCATCGCGGCGGTGCTACTCGTTGGCGGAGGCCTCGCGAAGGCTCAGGCTCCTGGTAACACCGCCCGTGCGCTCCAGGCAGTAGGTCTTCGCGCCTCGGCGAGCGTCGTACGCATCGGAGCGTTGCTCGAGGTTGCCGTCGGGCTGGGCGCGCTGCTGGCACCGTCCCCGGTATTCATCGCTTTGGTGTCCTTGTCCTATACGGCGTTCTCAGTGTTCGTCGTGCTCGCTCTCCGCGCGGGAACGCCGATGAGCTCGTGTGGTTGCTTCGGGAAAGTCGACACGCCTCCAAGTCGAGTGCACATCGTGATCGACGGGGCGGTCGCGATCGCGGCGGCGGTGGTCGCAGTGGCGGGCACCGATGTGTCGCTCCCGACGATCCTCCCCGAGCAGCCGTTGCTGGGAATCCCGTTCTCGATGCTCGTGGGTATCGGAGCCAGCCTCACGTTCCTTGCTTTCACGTCACTGCCGCAGACGCTCAACGCGGCGCGTCGTCCGGCGTAGCAGGTGAGGATCGCAGTCACGGTCGCCGCCATCGGCGTTGCGGTGCTCTCTGCCGCCGGCGTTGCGGCCGCCCAGACCTCGCCGTCACTCCAGGGCAACGCGGTGCCAACACTCGATGATTCCGGCGGCAAGGTCGCGGTCGTCGCGTCGTCGGCTCCAGTGGACGGTCGGGTGGCGTTCATCGTCGAGAACGGCACCGGCCACCCGGTGCGGATCCGATCGGTCGCGTCCGGGGCAACGAGCGTTGGTGGGGCCAGGGCACTCCGGGCGTCCACGACCGACGTCGTGCCCCACCGCCTTGCGCCGGGTGAGACCGCGATCGGGCAGGTCCGCTGGCGATCGGGAACGCTCGAAGCCGACGCGACGATCACGTGGAACGTCGAGGCCCGGCGCACGGCCGCGCGAACTGATCCCGGGCGCCTCGACGCAAGCGGTTTCGTGTTGTCGCCGCCGCTCGCCGGCCGCGTGGCGCAGACGCTCACCTTCGACGTCGCCAACCCGCACGATGCGCCGCGGTTCGGTCCGCTCCAGACACGGGTCCTCTGCTTGAACGAAGCGAGCCGACCGGTGTTGCTGGTGGCGCGCAGCGAGCAGCAGGGCCGGCTGCGCGCCGGCGCGTCCACGCCCGTCACCGTGGACATGCTGGAACTGTGCCCGAGCTATCTCGTGGCGGTCGCGTCCCGGGTCGATCGGTAGCGCGGCGGATGGAGGTCGTCGCCGGGTTCCTGGTGGTGGGGATCGTCATCGCGATCGCCGCGTTCGTCGTCGTGCGCGAAGCGGGTCGCGTCGCCCGCCGCCCACCGCCCGCGCTGTTCGACCTCGAGGACGCGTTCGACTGGGTGGTCGCGCACGTGCCCGACGACGTCGCGGCGACGCTCACGCCCGACGACGTGCGCCGGATCCTCACGTTCCAGGTCGAGTACTTCAAGCGCAAGGGCGTGTCGGCGAACGGCTCCGTTGCGTATCCGCCGGGCACGGTCGTGATCGGCGCGGCCGAGACCGTCGACTACATCCTCGAGCGCTGCGCCGCCACCGGTGAGGCGTACATCCCGGAGCAGGTCTATGGGGTCGTCGAGACGCAACTCAGCTATCTCCGGACGATCGGCGCAATCGGACCGGCGGTGGGTCCCGACGCTCGGTCGGAGGACGATCGCGACGACTGAATGCGCCACCCGCGACCGCGGCGAGTGTGGTACAAATTTTCGTACCAGGGAAAGGAGGTGGTCCACTGATGCATGATCAACATGGGACCCTGGAGGTGCGCGGCCGCTAGGCCGGGCTCAGTCCAAACATGCTGGACCGCCTGGCGGAATCCAACCGCTGCGCCGCCGTCCGACGGGTAGGAGCTGGTCCCCCCTACGCATTCCGTCGAACGGAT